>CABUHM010000029.1:0-10666 GCA_902491355.1 uncultured Eubacteriales bacterium | reverse complement strand
AAAGAAATCAGGCGGCTATTTCTATTTTGAAGGAGGTGTTCGCTATGAGCGTAACAGATTACAACGCTCGCCTTTATGAGAAAATGAAAGCCGAGCAGGACAAATATCGGGACTGGCTACTGCATCAGGAGCCGTCCGAAATCCTCAATCATACCTACGAAAATGATCTGCGCCAGCCGAGCTACGAAAAATTACTGAAGCTGTCCCGACTGTTCAAGGTGACCACCGATTGGCTGCTCGGCAATACGCCGCAGGCTTCGTTTCATTTCAGCTCGCTGACCGAAGAGCAAACGGCGCTGATTCTCGGAATGATCCGGGAATTTGAAAAGGCAAATGAGAAGTAGAATCTCTTTCATACGTAATGCTGTTGCTCGAGGAAAATCGGCATCGGATCACGGGAAATGAAAAGAGCACGAAAAGAAACGACGATCCTCGGGAGAAAATCGTCGTTTCTTTTATGTGCAGATGATGGGTTGAGTTTTCGCGTGCCCGAGAATAATGACAGCGTGATTTAACGGTGCGTCGGGGCGTTGTCCTGCCTGCGCGGTTTGCTCTGTTTGGGTTCGCTTTTCGTCGTTGCGGTGCGGGAGGCTATGCGGTCAAGCCCGCGTCCGCCGAATTTCCACACGGTCACACCGACGGCGATCCCGAGGATCACCGAGGCAAGCACGTCCGTGGGAAAGTGGACGAACAGGTAAAGGCGGGAGAAGGCAATGAGCGCCGCGAGGGGAACGGCAAACGTCGCAAAGCGTCGGTCGGCGGCGGTCAGCACGGTCGCCGCGATGACCGATGAGAGCGTATGTCCCGACGGGAACGAGAAGTCCTTCGGTACCGAGATCAGAAGCGGTACTGCCGTATCGATCCAACAGGGGCGCAGTCTGGCAAACAGGTTCTTCATGGCAACGTTGCAGACAAGGACGCCGACGGCGAGTCCCGCCAAAAGCAGGATTCCGGTGCGGCGGTGCTTGGAAAACAAGAGCAGGACGCCAGCCAAAAGAAGCCATATCAGCCCTGTGTTGCCGAGGAAGGTAATCTTCGGCATGAGGAAGTCCAAAAAGGTGCATTTTAAGGCGTCCTGTATCCGATAGAGAACCGAAAAATCAAGCTGTGTGATCCAATCCGTCATGTCCGTTACGGATTCCCGTCACTGCGCTTCTGCCGCTTTTCGGCATATATTTTCGCCGCGGCAAACCCGCCGACGATCAGAAGCCCCACTGTGAACATGACGATGTTCGCGTTGGAAAAGCTGATCGGCTCACGCGGCTCGTCCAGCGTGGTGGGTCCCATCACGACCGCGAAGAGCGAACCGACCATCAAGCCGAGGATGACCGAGACGGTCGCGCTTCTATGATGCCGCAACAGGTAGTGAATCCCCTTGAACGAGCAGAAAATGCCGGTAAGTACGCCGACGCCGAAGATGAAGAGCATCGGAAAAACGCTGAAATCGAGCGACATCAGTTGCTTGACGCCCGTGATGATCGGCACGTACAGTCCGAACGCCAGCAAAAGCGTGGAGCCTGAAATGCCCGGCAGAACCATTGCCGAGACCGCCAGTGCGCCGCTGACAAAGATATACAGGACGGAGGAAACGGTCAGAGAATCGGTCGAAACCGAAACGTGCATCAGGCTGAGCGCTACGACCGCGCCGACACCGGCAAGGAAAAACAGAATGTGCCACGGGCGGCATGCCTTCAGCGTAGCCCGCTCCTCATAGGCGACCAGCGGGATTGATGTGAGAACCAAGCCGAGAAACAGCGAGCTGACATTGTAAATCTGCGTGTGGAACAGTCCCGCAAGCACGCTCACGGACAGCGCCATGCCGATGATCCAGCCGATGCCGAGCCGCAGAAGGAACATCAGCGAGCCGCGCCGCTTCGCCTTGTCTTTGCCGATAATATTTCCGAATGAGCCGATGAAATTATCGTATTCGCCCGCGAAAAACGCTACGGTTCCGCCCGACACGCCCGGAACGCTGTCCGCGAGCGCCATAAAGAAGCCGCAGATCGCTGTTTTGATGAATGAGATCATGATGATAAAATCCTCCTATGTCTGATGATCGTCTTGCCTTGCCCGTCATTCGGGCGATATCTGCCTGATAAATGTCTGAAAGGAGGCAGGAAAGCCACTTTTACGCTTATCGCGTATGCGCATTTTTCCGCTCCCGATTCCGCTAACGGCAGTATACCATATCACGGAGCCGAATTGTTAAACAGAAATTAAATTCTCGGGATTTTGCGCCCTGATCTCGACGGTGCGTCCGCCGAGATTTTCATAAATGCGGTGAGAGATGGACAGCACGGTGCGTCCCTCGGAGGCGCGGCGGAGGGCTTCCAATACCCGCGCTTCGGTCTCGGCGTCGAGGTTTGCCGTGATCTCGTCAAGGAGCAGTACGGCGGGATCTGCCGCCGCCGCGCGCGCAATGGACAAAAGTTGCCATTCGCCCTGCGAAAACATTCCGTCCGTGCACACCGTGTGATAGCCCTCCGGCAGTGCGCGGATCGTCGCGTCCAGACCCGCAAGCTCTGCGGCTTTTTGCGCCATTTCCTCGGTGATGCCGTCATCGCCCAGTGTGATCTGATCGAGCACCGTGCCCAGCACGCGGGAAAAATGCTGTTCCACACAGCCGATGCAGGCGCGGCGTTCGCTGTCCGTGATGTCCGATACCTTCACGCCGCCGATCGTGATCTGACCCGACTGCGGCTGATACAAGCCGAGCAACAGGCGGAAAACCGTACTCTTGCCCGCCCCCGTTCTGCCGATGAGCGTGACCTGCTCGCCCTGCTTCACCGTCATGGAAAAGTCCTGCAGTACGGGCTTTTCGCCGTAGCCGAAGGTCACGTCCGAGAGCACGACGTCGCCGCGCGCGGCAGTATCCCGTGCCGCAGGCACCCCGCGCTCCTCCTGCGCGAGGAATGCGTCGATACGTTTGATGCCCGCCACGGCGGACTGGATGATCTGGATCTCCATGCCGAGGCTCTCAATGGGCGTGAATATGCGGGATATGTAGTTGATGACGGCGACCGAGGTACCGACCGACATGCCGAACAGGGTGAGGATCTCGGTTCTGCCCGACGCGGAGAGCAACATGACGATGCCGACAACCGCCGCATTCAGGACCGGAACGATGGGCGAATAGATTGCATCGTAGAAATTGGTTTTCTCCACGGCGGCATAGCTTTCGCCGATGCGGCGGTCGTATTTGCGCTCCATGTAGTCCTCCAGACCGAGCATGCGGATCGTGCGGATATTATGCAGAGTCTCGGGCACCTGACCCGACACGGCGGCAACGGCACGGCGGTTTTCCAGCTGTGCGGAGAGCACCTTCTTTCGGATATGCCGCGTGAAAACGGCGAAAAGCGGGAGAACGACGAGCAGAACGAGCGCCAAGCCCGTATTCTTCACCGCGATCACCGCAAGGATGGAAATGATGCGGCAGGCATCGGCGATCATGCTGATGATGCCCGAGGTGAACAGCGCCTCCACGGTATCGACATCGCCCGAAAAACGCGCGGCGACCTCGCCCGGGTTCTGCTTGGCAAGCGTGCCGGCGGGCAGACGTGTGAGCTTCTGCGACATTTCCGAGCGTAACGAGTGGGTCATTTTCTGCCCGAACAGCACAAGCAGAGTTTCCTGCGCCGAGGAGAGGATGCCCTCGAACGCAAGGCTTCCGAAGTAAAGGAGCACCGCCGCAAACGAAAGCGGTATGCCGCCCGTCAGGTCGTCTATCACTGCCGCAAGAAAGAGGGGCGGGACGAGCGACGCGCAGATCGACGCCGCAACGCAGAGAAGCGTCCCCACGGTCAGAAAAGGATGCTTCAGCGCCGCCGTGCGGACTGCGGTAAACACGCTCATCTTATTTCTGCGCTTCATGCTCGTCGCCTCCCGTCCGGCTTTCACAGAGCCTTTTGTATGCGGGAACGGATGCCATCAGCGCTTCGTGTGTGCCGACCGTCGTTTTTCCGTCCTCCATGAATATGATCTTCTGCATCTGCGGGAAATGGTACAGCCTGTGGGAAATGAGAAATACGGTCTTGTCCCCGGCATATTTCCGCAGATTTGCAAACACCGCATCTTCGGTGGCGCGGTCGAGCGCCGAGAACGGGTCGTCCAAGATCAGCACGGGACGGGGATGCGCAAGCGTCCGCGCCAAAGCCAGCCGTTGCGCCTGACCGCCCGAAAGACGCACGCCGCCCGTGCCGATCACGGTGTCGACGCCGTTTTCCATGGCAAGCACTTCGTCCCCCAGCGCCACGGTGTCAAGATAGGGCATGACGTCGTCCTCCGCGCCGCAAAGCACGTTGTTTTTCACGCTGTCCGCGCTCAGCTCGGGGTCGTGGCCGAGGTAGCCGACTGTGGCGGCGATCTCGCGCGGCGAAAGCGCCGAAAGCTCCTTGCCGCCGAAGCGAACCGAGCCACAGTACGGCTCTTCGCAAAGGAATACGCGTCCGAGCGTCGATTTTCCGCAGGCGACGGGACCGGTTATACCGATGATGTCCCCGACGTGCGCCGTGAGCGAAAGTCCCGAAAAGATCGGTTCGCCGCCGTAGTCAAAGGAAAGATCCTTGAGCGCTACGTCTGCGGGTGCGGGGATCTCAAGCGCTTCGAGCGGCTCGGGCGATTTCATCAGCGGTCGGATTCGACGCCATGAGACCTCGGCTTTTTGCACGGAATTGAACAGCTTTGCCACCTTGGAGGATTTCACGGTCAGCTTGGTAAAGCATGAGAGGAATGTGGTGAATGCCGCGATATCCCATGCGCTCCATCCCGTGCCGAGCACGTTTTTCGCGCCGAACCAAAGAATGAAGAGCACGCCCGCGCCCGATGCCGCAAGATAGAGCGGAGAGGGCGCCGACTGCCACACATTTGCGCGGACGGTGGCTTTTTCGTAGCCCCGAAGCGCTTCTTCATAGCGCGCCTCCCTTGCACTCTCACAGCCGTATACGCGGTAGGTCACGGCGTTTTGGGCACGGTCGAGGGTGGCGCCGCTCAGAGCGCCCGCCGCCTTTTTGTACGCTGCGCCCGCGCGCTGAACGGGTTTCTTCATCCGCGCCGCGCAGAAGTACGAAACGGGGGTGAAGAGCAGACTGAGAAATGCGATGCGCCAATCGTATACAAAGAGCATGACCGCATAGCCGAGCAGGGCTACGCCGGTATCGAATATCTCGGTCGTGAATTTGCGCATGCCCTCCACGCAGTCGTCAACGTCCGAAATCGCCTTGGTCATCAGCTCGCCCGCGCCCTCCTGCTCCGGCGCCGTGCGGCTCTGTCTGATGAGATTGGCATACAGGATGCCCTTCATGCGGCGGTTGATGTTGTTGGCAAAGCGGCGGACATAGAAGCGCTTGATGAACCGCGCCGCCTGCACTGTCAGCGTCACGGCGATGCAAGCAAGCACCGGCATTGCCATCGCCGCGGCGGTTTCGTTTCCGCTCAGAATGTCGGCTAAGCACTGGGCAAGCCTGCCTTCAAACCACGGTGCCGCCGGCAGACCGACGTTGTAAAACAGCCCCGAAAGGGTTATGAAGGTCAGCGGAAGCCACTCGACGCGGAAATAGGATAGGATGCGGTCGGGGCGAAATGTCTTTTCGGTTTTCATATGTACTGTCACCCCGTGGGATCACTTGACAAAATGGGGGAATCCCGCACGGCTCTCGGTTTTCGACACCGTGTAGAGCCTGTCGAGCATCGCGGAAAAGACTGCGGCTTCCTCGGCGGTCAGTACGGAGATCAGGTATTCATAAAAGGATGCCTCGATCTCCGCCTTGGACGATTTGAGGGCTTCCGCCCGTTCGGTGGGGTAGAGCAACTGACTGCGTCGGTCGTTCGGGTCGTCGCGGCGGACAAGGTAGCCCTTGGCTTCGAGGTTTTTCGTCCGCCGCGCAATGGCGGCTTTGTCCGCGTGCAACAGCTCCACGAGCTTTGCCTGCGTGCACCCGGGATTGTGCCGAAGCGCGTGAATGAAATCGATCTCCGCCGTTCCCACGCCGTCCTCGCGCAGAGAAACCAAAACCAGCTTTTCCGCTTCGCGCGCGATCTTTGTAATTTTTCTTTCCGTGATATCCATAGCTTTTCTCTCCGAGATACCGTTTGATTGTATGTACATCGTTGTACATGCATCTATTATAGCACGAAAATGCGCAATGTCAAGAGAAGGACAGAGTTTTTTCGGGCATCCGTCAAAAAATACCGCGTGATTTCCAAAGTAAATTCCACTGTGGAATTTACTTTGGGAATTCACTGCGGTAAAAACCGCAGAGAAAACCGCCAAAGCCGCAAAAAAACGGCGGAAGCCTCTGCAAAAGCCGCAAAAATGGCAGCACAGGCGGCTCGTCAGGCGGCGCAAGCGGCATACAAGGCGGCGGCTGTTACGGCAAAAGCCATAGCCGCCGTGGGCGGCTTCGTTGCGGTCATGATTGTTATTTTGATATGCACGGTTGCAATGATTATTGGTTTATGTTATGGTATATTTTCAGCAAATAAATAATATGAACCGATAGGTGGTATTTTTTGAAATGAAACGCTTATACAACGTGAGGTTTTATGCATTTGTAATTGAACTTCAGCAACACAGATGTTCCGCAATTAGAATGATATTCGAAAACAAGCAAGCGGTCATCCACTGCCGAAAGGCGTTGAATGACCGCTTGCTTGTTTTAGCAATAGCCGCGCAAATCCGCAATATCAAGGATGTGCGCTACGATTTTTGTAAAGGTCGGTTTGTTCGGAATCAGGAAAGGTTGCCGTACTGATCGCAGGAAATGCTCAGGTCGATTTCGTAATTCTTAACTGTGATAAACAGAACCTTTTTGGTATAATGCCCCTTGCCATATGCGGTATTGCCGGATCTGGATGATGAACCGTTCGAGAAGGTCCAGGCATCGTCATAAATGTTATTGTCATAAGATGCCCAGATGCACGAAACGGACGATCCGTATGTGTATGTAAAGGAGGCGGCTAATGTATATTTCCATTCGACATTACCGTCAGAATCTACAAACTTTGCTTCTCTTGTCCCGATTTTATTTTGTGCTGATGCGCGGGTGACGGCACTGCTCTCTGTGACGGAAACTGATGAAATAACTAAGTAACTGCCATCATCATAGTAGGTGATAGAGGAACCGTCCTCGTTCAGAATGGTTTCGGATCCGGAATCCGAGGCATAAATCGGTAAGATCGAGGCGCAGAGCATTGCAATGATTAATAGAACGGACATAAACGCTTTTTTCATGATGGTTCTCTTTTTCTTTTATGTATGTTATGCATAATGATTTGATACAACTATTGCACCTGAAGTTTCGTGTACAATCCAAACCAAAAGCAAAATCAACGCAACAATCAGTATTGCGGCAATAAAGCTGATCAACTTCCAACGGAAGGTGACCTTCTTTGCCTTTTTCAGCAACGCTTCGTAATCCTTCCGGCTTGCAAAACCGTGCGCTAATTCGTCCGGCGTTCCGAATTCATGAAACAAGTTATCTACCGTGACATCCTCATGTTCTGCCGCAAAAGATGCGACAGATTCCCTGAAATCATGGATAAAGGCTGTTTTCAACGCTTTTGGAATGGAAAGTCGTTTCGATACAAGTTTCAGATATTGTTTGACTGTTTTACGATTCATTGATGTTTTCTTTCTCACAGGTTTCATCTTTTCCGTCGAGCAGATTCATAACGCCGGAAAACACATAGCGAATTTGTTCGATCCCGTATGCAAGGTATTGCCGACCGAAGTCCTCGATCCGATAATAAACCCGAAAACGCTTTCCGTTTACCACTTCTTTGCGCGACGAAATCAGCCCGCGTGATGACATTCGGTACAGCGGACCGTAAAGGGACGCTTCCTTCATCTCGAAGGCATTATTGGTTCTTTGGGCAAGAGCTTTACGAATTTCATATCCGTACATCTCTTTTTCGCTCAGCAGTTGCAGGATTAAAAGCTCCACAATACCGCTTCGCACATTCTCATTGATATCTTTTTTCCATTCCATCTCCGTCAAAATCCGATCCTTTCCACAAGAATACAACAAAAATAGGCAAAAAGCAATACTATTTCGAAAATAATATATTGACACGCGACTTTTTATATGATATAATGTGCGTGGATGAGCAATCTGCACTAAATCAAAAGATGAAAATGGGATGATACTGGATATATTTTATCAAAAACCACAATATTAGATTTGTCGATAATAGTATTGAAATGATATTGTCAACGTTGCAAGCACGAATGTTTTATTCATAGATATTGGCAATTTGAGGGAATATAAGATGAAACGCATAGCATTAATAGGCGAAAATTCTGTGGAATATGTGAGTGCACTATTGGATATATGGAATTTCGGAAATTGCGCAGTCCTCATTGATTGGCGTATTCCGATAAGCACAGCGTGCGAGATGATGGCTGACGCAGGAACTGCCGTGTGCTATATTGAAAAGAAACGTTTCAATGATAATATCAAATTAGATTATCCCGACATTGAGTTTATCGAATTTGAAAGCAGTATAAGCAGTGCGGCGAAGCTCCCGACGGAAATATATAGTAAGTTCCGTAATAATTACAGTACAGATGAGGCAGTTATTATTTACAGTTCCGGCACAACCGGAAATTCAAAGGGCGTTATTCTTTCACATTATGCGATCAATTCCAACGCTGAAGCCATTCAGGATTATATGAAATTGACCTCAAATGATTGTATATACATAAGTAAGTCGTTGTCGCATTCGTCAACGTTAACAGGGGAATTACTTGTTGCATTAAAATTCGGAATAGATCTTGTGTTGGCTCCGACTGTTGTACCGCCTCGATTCGTATTTGGTAACATAGTTAACTTTAAGGTCACTACGTTATTCCTGAATCCCGCACTGCTTAGAATGTATTCGGAGGAGTATCAAAGAAAAAACTTCGATATTTCCTCCCTTAAAACAATATACGTCAGCGGATCTATCCTAAACGATACAACATATAGGATGTCACACACGGTTTTCGGCGAAGTAAATATTTATAATGTTTACGGACTGTCGGAAGCCGGCCCGAGGGTGACAGCTCAAAGATGTGATTGCTGTAAGAGCAATTCTGTCGGCAAGCCAATAAAAGGTGTTAAAATTGCAGTTGTGAGTAACGACGGTCGGGTGCAACCAAGGGGAAAGCATGGGGTAATCCATGTAAAAAGTCGATATGTATTTGATGGTTATGTTTCAGGCAAAAAGAAGAGTGAATCCTTGTATAAGAACTGGCTTAATACAGGTGATGTCGGATATATAGATGAGGCAGGAGAAGTGCACATTGTCGATCGTGTTGACAACGTAATTATTATTGATGCTCACAAACTATATCCAAGTGATATAGAAAACCGAATATTGAAAAATGAGCATGTATATGAGTGCGCAGAGGTTCAAGCAAATCATAAAAATAAGGGTGTATTATGTTGTTTATATGTTGGCGATGTTATGTCGGGAAATGATATACAACGGCAACTACAGCAGGAATTGATTAGTTACGAAATTCCAAAGCTGTTTTTTAGGATGGATGAATTGCCTAAGAATAATAACGGGAAAAGGGATACGGTAAAAATCAAAAATCTTATTCAGACGCTGACAGATCAATTTTTTGCGAAAGAATCGGAGAGTAATCATGAATGAAGAAAAACTGCTTAATCAATTGGATGAATTAATTTTAGGCAATTCGAGTTATGACCTAAAGAATGAATTAAATATATTTACCGATTTAATTGCTGGAATAACGTTCCAAGATAAGCAGAAACATCTTCAGTATAGGAAACGGTTCCATACAGCAATAGATGAGTATGAAAGTATATCTGATATTTTTTGCGCGGAGGATGTTGAGGAAATTTGGATTTTCTCAGACAAAATTAAGGAGACGGATCTAGAGAGAGATTATATCGGAAGCATAATAGAACTGTGTAACAAATATCAAAAAAGATATAAGTATTTTGTTCCTGACGAGCCATTGAAAAGTGGAATTTATTCGGATAAAAAAACCATTATTCTTTATCACGATATTCTAAATCCCAATTATATCAACCTTGAGTTATACTATAAAAAAGCATTAAATGCGTTTGGGTTGTCTGTTGAAGTCATTAACCTACCCAATGAAATCAATTCTGTTTTTGGTTTTTACGATTATCCTTTGGGAGGCAACTTGAATCAAATTCAGATGGATGCGGTAAAAGAACAGATATCAAAAGCACCTGAGGAGGTAATTATTCTTGATATTCCATATGATTTATCAAGTTTGATCGCGCAGAAAAGCTATTATGTTTTTTATGCTTATCTGTCGAGCTATTTTACTTCGGACTATTCCATCATGTGTTTGAACGCGGAGATGTGTACGAACGGTCAAATCGACATATTAACCCACATGTGTGAAACTTTCTTTGGGAGCATAGATGATTATTTTATAAGTGCCTACGGAAGAAAAATCAGCAAATCGTATCCCGATGAACCGGATCGCATAATAAAATATAACGAATATGAAGTAAATAATAATGCAAATTGCTTGAGGGGAACGGTAGACAGTATTCATTTAACTAACTCGGAGGGATATGCTGAATCATTCAGCAGATTCATAGAAAAGCTCGATACGTCAATTCGTCCTTATACGGTTATAGTTTGAAATGAATGGAAGGGAATCTGTCTATGAATGTGATGA
>CABUHM010000028.1:0-10681 GCA_902491355.1 uncultured Eubacteriales bacterium | reverse complement strand
AATATGTCAAATATCTTCTGGACAGCGCCTCGGTTCTGAAAACCGTAACCGTGCGGGGCGAAATTTCCAATTTCAAGAATCACTATCAGTCCGGGCATTACTACTTTACCTTAAAGGACAGCGACAGTCAGCTCAGAAGCGTCATGTTCCGTTCCTCGGCACAAAAGCTACCGTTTATCCCGCAGGACGGTATGCGCGTGCTGGCGACCGGCAGGATATCGGCGTTTGTGCGGGACGGCCAGTATCAGCTTTACTGCGATGCCATGGTGCCGGACGGCGTCGGCGCTCTGGCGGTGGCATATGAACAGCTCAAGCAAAGGCTGGCGGCGGAGGGACTGTTCGCCGAGGCGCGCAAGAAGCCGCTTCCGCCCATTCCCGCACGCGTCGGCATCATCACGTCGCCCACGGGTGCGGCGGTACGCGACCTGATCTCGGTTTCCGGACGGCGTTTTCCCGCCGCCGAGATCATTCTGTATCCGGTTTTGGTGCAGGGGGACGGCGCGCCGCCTCAGCTTATCGAGGCAATTCGGTATTTCAACCGCACAAAGCGTGCCGATGTGCTGATCATCGGGCGCGGCGGCGGCTCGCTCGAGGATCTGTGGGCGTTCAACAACGAGGAACTGGTGCGCGAGATCGCGCGGTCCGAGATTCCCGTCATTTCCGCCGTGGGTCACGAGACCGATTTCACCCTGTGCGATTTTGTAGCGGATCGGCGCGCGCCCACACCGTCCGCCGCGGCGGAGATCGCCCTCCCCGATCGGGAGGAACTGCGCCGTCGGCTGGCAAGGGATGCCTCGGCGGCGGGAAGCGCACTGCGGACGCGTCTGGAGGCGTACCGAAAACGTCTGGAGGCGCTTGCCGCGCATCGGGTGCTTTCGTCCCCGCTGACGGCGGTGGAGGAGAAGCGGACGCTTCTTTTGCGCGAGGAGCGGGCGTTGGCGCGTGCGGCTGAGCTGGCATTGTCTCGTTGGCGGAGGCGCTTTGCGGAGAGCACGGCGAAATTGCAGGCACTCGATCCGATGTCGGTGATCACACGCGGATATGCGGCGGTGTATACCGACGAAGGCATCGTGGTTCGCTCGGTGAAACAGCTCCGTGCCGATGAGACAATTTGTCTGCGTCTGTCGGACGGCACCGTGACGGCGCGCGTTTTGAAAACCGAAACGGCTGACGCGGCGACACAGTCCGCGCGGTGCGATGCAACGTGACGCGGCGGAATCAAATAACCTATGGAAAGGACGTCACACTCCGCCCTCCCGACACGGGAGAGCGCGGCGGCGAATTGCGGGTATGAACGAAGAATTGAATTTTGAACAGGCGCTGGCACGTCTGGAAGCCATCGTTTCGGCACTGGAGAGCGGTTCCGCTCCCTTGGACGAGTCTCTGGCGCAGTTTTCCGAGGGCGTGGAGCTGGTAAAGCGGTGCAAGGAGCGTCTGGACGATGCCGAGAGGCGCATTCGTGTCTTGATAAAAAATGAGGACGGTACCTATGACGAACAGGATTTCACAGGCGATCCGGAATAATTCGGATCAGACAGAAGCGGCACTGCGGACGTATCTTTCGCAGACCGATCCGCAGATCGGCGTGATCTACGACGCGATGCGGTATGCCGTGTTGGGCGGCGGAAAGCGGATTCGTCCCTTTCTTGTTCTGGAATTTTGCAGAATGTACGGCGGGAACGATGCGGCGGCACTGCCGCTGGCGTGTGCACTGGAAATGGTGCACTGCTACTCCCTGATCCACGACGATCTGCCGTGCATGGATAATGATATCGAGCGGCGCGGCAAGCCCTCCTGCCATGTGCAGTTCGGCGAGAGCGATGCACTGCTTGCGGGCGACGCACTGTTGACCTACGCGTTTGAGGTCATTGCCGCATCGGAGGCGCTGTCCGATGCGCAGATCCGCGCGGCTGTGACCCTTTTGGCACGTGCGGCGGGACCGTCCGGTATGGTGGGCGGTCAGATCCTCGATCTGCACGGGGAAAAAGAGCCGATGGACTATGAGACTCTTCTACGCATGAACCGCCTGAAAACGGGAAGGCTCATCCGCTGTGCCTGCCTGCTCGGCTGTGTGGCGGCAGGACAGACCGATACGGCGGCGGCAGAACGCTATGCCGACCGTGTGGGCTTGACCTTCCAGTTGGTGGACGATCTTCTGGACGAGGGCGAGGAGGACGAAAAGACCACCTTCCTGACCTTTCTCACAGAGGAAGAGGCGCACCGACAGGCGCGCAAATGGACGCAGGAGGCGGTGGACGCCGTCCGCGATACGGCGCACAGCAAAACTTTAGTCGAGCTTGCGGAATATCTGACGGATCGGCAGATATAAGGTGCTGTGACTATGATGAAAGAATTCAGCGGTATTTTACAGAATTACTGTCTTTTGTGCGCGCTGTTTTCCTGGCTGATCGCACAGATTCTGAAATCGGTGGTGAACATCATACAGAGCCGCCGCATTTCCTTTGTGTCGCTGTTTGCGTCGGGCGGGATGCCCAGCTCCCATTCGGCGGCGGTCACGTCGCTTGCCACCGCAACGGGCATCACGGCAGGATTCGATTCGCCCGTGTTCGGCGTCACGGTGCTGTTTGCCTTTATCGTTATGTACGATGCGACGGGCGTCCGTCGGGAGACCGGCAGGCAGGCAGAGGTGCTCAACCGTCTTTTGGCAGATCTCGATGCGGGAAGAACACGGGACATTTCCGTGCATCTTAAGACCCTTGTGGGGCACTCTCCGCTTCAGGTGTTCGCGGGCGGCGCACTGGGCATCCTCATCGCGCTCGTGATCTATTACATCCGATGAGATTGGATTTGTATCTGACCGAGGCGGGCATCGCCGAGACCCGCTCCAAGGCAAAAGCGATGATTTCGGCGGGCGAGATCTATCTTGCGGGAAAGCCCTGCACCAAGCCCGCGCAGGAGGTGGACTGTCCCGAGATCACGGTGATCCCGAAGGGGACGCACTATGTCGGACGGGGCGGAAACAAATTGGAGGCGGCGCTTGGAGCGTTTTCCGTGGACTGCGGGAACGCAGTCGCATGCGATATCGGCGCATCGACGGGCGGCTTCACCGATTGTCTCCTGAAAAACGGCGCGCGGCGCGTCTATGCCGTGGATACCGGCAGGGATCAGCTTCACCCCTCCCTTCGCGCGGACAGCCGTGTGGTGTCCATGGAGCAGACCAATGCACGGGAACTGACCCCGCAGATGCTGGGGGAAGCGTGCGATTTGTGTGTGATGGATGTCTCGTTTATTTCACAGTCCCTTTTGTATCCCGCTGTCAGCCGAATCCTCAAAGAGGACGGCGCGTTCCTTTCCTTAGTGAAGCCGCAGTTTGAGGCGGGACGTGCGCATGTCGGCAAGGGCGGACTGGTGCGTGACGACGCGGTGCATGCCGACGTTCTGCATCGTCTCATCACACTTGCGACGGGCGCGGGACTGTATTGTCGCGGGGTGATCCGTTCTCCCATTGAAGGCGGGGACGGAAACAGGGAGTATCTGGCATATTTCGGCAGGGAAGCGTCTCTGCCTCTGCCTGAGGTCAATGCCCTGCTTCGTGCCGTGAAGGCGGGCAGGGAGCGTATTTTTTGAAAATTTCCTGCACGGAAACCATACGAATTGCCGATAGAACATGTGCCGCAGGCTTGTCCCGCGGCTGACAGGGGGAAAGCGATGAAAACGATCACGGTACTGCCGAATCGGGCGAAGGATAAGGATCTGCGGGTGGCGCGCGCCATTGCCGCACGGTGTGAATCGCTCGGTGCAAAGGTGCAGTTTTCACCCACGCCGACCACCGATCTTGTGGTGGTGATCGGCGGGGACGGCTCCATTTTGCGGGCGGCGCGCACTGCCGCACCGCTGAACATTCCGCTTCTCGGTGTCAATCTCGGAAGACTGGGGTACATGGCGGAGATCGAATGCAATGAAATTTCGCTCATCGACCGCTATTTCAAGGGCGAATATGACATCGAGGAGCGCATGATGCTCTCGGTGGAGACCGTTCGGCGCGGCAAATCCCGATATGCGCCCATTTTTGCTCTGAACGATGCCGTCATTTCCAACGGTGCGGTTTCCCGCATGGTGGACATTTCTCTTTTGTGCAACGGCAACGAGGCGGGCAATTACCGTGCGGACGGCATCATCGCGGCAACGCCCACAGGCTCTTCCGCCTATTCGCTTTCTGCAGGGGGACCCGTTATCGACCCTGCGATTCAGTGCATCTGCATCACGCCCGTGTGTCCGCAGTCTTTGCGGGCGCGCCCCATGATTTTTTCGGGCGATTCGGTGCTTGAGATCCGCGGGAGCATCCGTTCGGTGGGCGAGCTGTATCTCACGGTGGACGGCTTCCGCAATTATCGCTTGGAACGGGACGACGTGATCCGCATCACCCGCTCCGCGCAGGCGACAAAGCTGATCAAGCTGAAGAAAAACAGCTTCTACGACGTATTATATCAGAAGAACGTATAAATGCATCCGCGTTTTTGCGGTACGGACGGCGGTACGGGAGTATCCGCGCCGTTCGGGAAGGGAATGGGCATGAAAACCAAGAGACATAATCAGATCATCGAGATCATTTCCAATGAAAAGATCGAAACGCAGGAGGATCTCATCCGTCATTTGCGGGAAGCCGGCTATTCGGTCACGCAGGCGACCGTGTCCCGTGATATCAAGGAAATGGGGCTGGTCAAGGTCGCTACCAAAGACAATACCTACCGTTATGCACTGCCCGCGGCAAACGAGCATGACAGCGTGCGCATTTCCAACAAGTACCGCAACATCATCCGCGAAAGCATCCGCCGCGTGGACTATGCGGGCAATCTGGTGGTTCTCCATACCTATTCGGGCATGGCGAATGCCGCCGCCGCGGCGATCGACGGCATGAATTGGAGCGATATCATCGGCTCCATCGCGGGAGACGACACCATCATCGCGGTTCTGCGCACCGAGCAAAAGGCGCAGGAATTTACCATGCAGTTTCGCCAGACCATGGAATTGCTTCCGTGAGCGAAGTCCCCGGGGAGGAGTGAAAACCGTTGCTTTGCAATTTGCATATTGAGAATATCGCGGTGGCGCATCGGGTGGATATGGATCTTTCCTCAGGCTTCAGCGTGCTGACGGGCGAAACGGGCGCGGGAAAATCGGTCATCATCGGCGCGCTGTCTCTGCTGTGCGGCAGGAAATTCGACCGCGACATGCTTCGCGCAGGCGAGGAAAAGGCGCTGGTGTGCGCGGTGTTTTCCGATTTTACGCCCGAGACGCTCCATGCGCTTTCGCAAATGGAGATTGAGCCGGATGACGACGGCTGTATCTATTTACAGCGCAGTCTGAACGCGGACGGCAGGTCGCAGTGCCGCGTCAACGGCAGAACGGTGCCGACGGGCGTCCTGCGCGAGGCGGGGTGTCTGCTCATCAATATTCACGGTCAGCATGAGAATCAGAAGCTACTCGATTCGGTTTCCCATCGCGATCTGGTGGATCGCTATGCGGGGAACGTCGACGCGCTGAACGCATACGGTGCGGCTTGGACAGAACGCCGTCGGATCGCCGCAGAGCTGGACGGCATCCGACGGGACGATGCCGAGCGGGCACGCCTGACCGAAATGCTCGAATATCAGATTCGGGAGATCGACGCGGCGCGCCTGCGGGACGGCGAAGAGGAATTGCTCACGGCAGAGCGCGCCCGTCTGAAAAACGCGGATCGGCTCAGCCGCCAGTGCAAGATCGTGCAAAAGGCGCTGTATCAGAACGAAAAATGGGTCTCGGCGTGCGAAATGATCGCGCGCGCGCAGCCTGCCATCGAGCAGATACGGGAATTTTTGCCCGATGCCGAGCAGTATCTGGAAAAGCTGGAATATTTTCGCTCCGAGTTGGAGGATATCGCCCAGCGGGTGAGCGACGCCTGCGGCATGACCGAGGGCGATCCGCAAAAGGCGCTTGACCGTGTGGAGAGCCGTCTCCAGGCGATCAGCCGTCTCGAACGGAAGTACGGCGCTACGGTCGCCGACGTGTTGGCGTTTCGGCGGGATGCCGCCGCGCGGCTTTCCGATATGGTCAACGCCGAGGACAGAATGAACGAATTAGGCAAGGCGCTCAAAAAAGCTGACGACGAGCTGCGCCGCTGTGCCGACGAACTGCACCGCACCCGCGCGGTCGCGGCGGAGCGTCTGCAGGAGGGCGTGCGTCGGGAGCTTGCGTTTTTGGATATGGAAAAGGTTGCGTTTTTCGTGCGGGTCATACCCACGGAACCCGCCGCAGGCGGGGCGGACGCGGTGTCCTTCGCAATTGCCGCCAATCCCGGGGAGCCGGAAAAGCCCATCGACCGTGTAGCGTCGGGCGGCGAGCTTTCCCGCATCATGCTTGCCCTCAAATGCGTGCTTCAGGGCAGGGAATCCACCGATACCCTCATTTTCGACGAGGTGGACACGGGTGTTTCGGGCAGGACTTCACAGCGCATCGGCGTCAAACTGCGTCAGGTGGCGCAGTCGGCACAGGTCATTTGCGTGACCCATGCCGCGCAGATCGCCGCTGCGGCGCATCATCAGTATAAAATTCAAAAGCAGGAAAAGGGCGGCCGCACCGAGAGTACGGTCACACTGCTTTCCGAGGACGAACGCATTCACGAGATCGCACGGATCATGGGCGGCTCTGCCATTACCGACGGGCTTCTGCAAAGCGCGCGGGAGCTGAGGCGGGAGTGTGAGCGGCTGTCCGAGGATTGAGCGCGGCGTTCGTATTCTGTTTGCGGACGGAGGTCAAAAAACGACCGCTGCCGCTCCGCATTATTCGCATTTTCCACCGTATGTCCGCCGCAATCGCGGCACGAGGTTCCGAACATGGAAGAAAAGAAGCATAAGATCACATTGCCCGACTATACCCTGGGAGAAGAACTGATGAATTCCATCTCTCACGGGATCGGCGCGGGATTGGGCGTTGCCGCACTGGTGCTGTGCGTCGTGTTTTCCGTGGTGCGCGGTATGGGCGCCATGGCGGTGGTGGCAAGCGCGGTCTACGGCTCCACCCTCATCATTCTGTACCTGATGTCGTCCATGTACCATGCATTGGCGCGCAATCAGGCAAAGCGCGTGTTCCGCGTGATGGATCACTGCACCATTTATCTGCTCATCGCAGGTACGTATACCCCGTATACCTTAGTCACCCTGTGCGGCGGCGGGCATCCCGGCTGGGGCTGGTCGCTGTTCGGCGTGGTGTGGGGGGTCACGGTGCTCGGCATCACACTCACCGCCGTGGATTTTCGGAAATTCCGCATCGTTTCCACCCTTTGCTATGTGGGCTTGGGATGGGTCATCGTCATTGCCTCCCGCTACATGATTGAGATCATGTGGCCCGATAAGGCGGCGGGGCTGTTCCTCCTGCTGGGCGGCGGCGTTCTGTACACGGTGGGCGCGGTTTTGTATGCCGTCGGGAAAAAGCATAAATATATCCACTCCCTTTTCCATATCTTTGTATTGGGCGGCAGTATTTTGCATTTTCTTTCCATTTTCTTTTATGTGCTCAAGCCCTGACGGTATGAGCATACGCCCGAATGCACATTCTAACACGGAAGGAGTTGGCTGTTCTGGAAACCCGTTATGACATACTGGATTCTTTCCTTTCGCGGAGCGCATGCCGCGCCGAACGCGGTTATCCTCTGTTCCGATGCTCCACCTTTCGGATCGGCGGTCCCGCGGATTACGCGGTATGGCCCGACGACGCACAGACGCTGTGCGACCTGCTCACGCTTTTGGAGGAAAACGGGATCCGTTATCTTGTCATCGGCAACGGCAGTGATTTTCTTTTCGATGATCGCGGCTTTCGCGGCGTGATCGTCGTGACCTCTCATATGCGGGAGGTTTCGGTGGACGGCACGGTTCTCACGGCGGACTGCGGCGCGTCGTTGCTTTCCGTGACCCGTGCCGCACGGGATGCGGGACTGTCCGGACTGGAATTCGCATACGGCATCCCCGGGAGCTGCGGCGGCGCGGTCTTTATGAACGCGGGCGCTTACGGCGGGGAGATCTCCGACGTGCTCTGTGAGGCTGTCGCGTGGGATCGTGACCGACGGCAGATCGTAACGCTTTCCCGCAAGATGTGCGCCTTCGGCTATCGGCAAAGCGCTTTTCAGGCGGGCGGGCTGATTCTTTTGCGCGCACGCTTTTCTCTGACGCCTGCGGCGCGCGATGCGGTGAGCGAAAAAATGGAAGAGCTGATGCGGCGGCGCGTGGAAAAACAGCCGCTGGACTTTCCGAGCGCGGGAAGCGTGTTCAAGCGCGCCTGCGGTCATTATACCGGACAGATGATCGAGGAAGCGGGGCTTAAGGGCAAGCGGATCGGCGGTGCCGCCGTTTCGGAAAAGCATGCCGGCTTCATCGTAAACATGGGCGGGGCGACCTCCTCGGACGTGCTTGCCCTCATCGCGCTGATTCGGGAAGAGATTATGGAGCGCTTCGGCGTTGCGCTGGAGTGCGAGATACGGTACTGTGAGCCGTAAAAGAGACACAGTGTCGCACGGGAGGATCGAAATGCGGGATACGGAATCCTTTTCGCGCAGAACCAAAGAGGAGCTGTGCGGCAACATACCGCGCTCCGCCTGCTGTCGGCGCGCCGAGTTGTACGGACTTTTGCTTTTCCGTCAGCCTCAGCAGGACAACACGGCGGTGGGCGCACTGGGCGAAAAGCTGGAACGGGAGTTTTCCCGCAAGTCGGACGACGGCATCGAGCGCATCGCCGATATGCTACAGTGCGAAAATTGCAGAAGATCGTTTCTGCGCGGTGTGTTTCTGGCGTGCGGAAATGTCAGCGATCCCGTGTCGGCATATCAGGCGGACATCCCCATGCCCGACGGTGAAAGCGCCGCAGATGTGGAAGCCCTTTTGTGTGAAGAGGGTTTGCCGCCACGTCGGACGGTGCGCAGGGAGATTCCGGTGCTGTATTATAAGGGAAACGAACAGGTTTCTGACCTTCTTGTGGCGCTCGGCGCGCAGAATGCGGCGTTTGCGCTCATGAACGAGACCATTCGCAAGGAATTGCGCAACCGTGCAAATCGGGAGCGCAACTGCGATGCCGCCAACATCCATAAGGCAGTGAACGCCGCAAACGAACAGATACGGCAGATCGCGTTTTTGCGGCAGTGCGGGCGCTTTTCGGCAATGCCCGACGAATTACAGCAGACGGCAGAGCTGCGGGAGGCGCACCCCGAGGCGACCCTTTTGATGCTGGCACAGTTGCACAATCCGCCCATTACGAAGTCGGGCGTGGTGCACCGCCTGCAAAAGATCGGAAGGCTCGCAAAAGAGGCGCAGGAGCAGACCGAGGTGTGATCCCGGTTCGCGATATGAAAAGAAAAAGGATCGGAGGTGCGTAAAATATGTCAGGATTCGTCCATTTGCATTTGCACAGTGAATACAGTCTGCTCGACGGTGCATGCCGCATCGCCGACATCCCGCGCACGGCACGGGAAATGGGGCATACTGCCGTTGCGCTGACCGATCACGGTGCCATGTACGGTGCCGTTCCGTTTTACCGCGCATGCAAAAAGGAGGGGGTTCGCCCCATCATCGGCTGTGAGGTCTATGTGGCGTCCCGCACGCGCTTCGGACGGGAGGCGGGCATCGATCAGCAAACGTACCACTTGGTGCTTTTGGTGACTTCCGACGTGGGATACCGCAATTTAGTGCAGTTGGTCTCCCGCGCGTATACCGAGGGCTTTTACGGCAAGCCGCGCGTGGATACCGAGCTTTTGGCAGAGCATGCGGAGGGACTGATCGCCCTGTCGGGCTGTCTCGGCGGCAGGATCCCGCAGTTTATTTTGCAGGGTGATATGGAAAACGCCCGCCGCTATGCGCTCAGCATGCGAGACATTTTCGGTGAGGGAAGTTTCTACCTTGAGGTGCAGAATCACGATCTGCCAGACGATCTCCGCGTTCTGCACGGCCTGCGCACCCTGTCTCAGGAGACGGGGATCCCCATGGTTGCGACCAATGACGTACACTATCTGAAGAAGAGCGATGCCGAGACGCAGGCGGTTCTGATGTGCATTCAGACCAATCGCACGGTCACAGACGGCAGACCGCAGGGCTTCGGAAGCGATGAATTTTACTATAAGAGCACCGAGGAAATGGAGCGTCTGTTTGCCGATTACCCCGATGCATGTGAAAATACGGTCAGAATTGCGGAGCGCTGTTGCTTTGATTTTGACTTTGATCAGCGGTTTCTTCCCAAATTTTCCACAGATCCCGCAGAAACGGCGGCGCAGATGCTGCACCGTCTTGCCGCAGAGGGCTTGGAAGAGCGCATGCGGCGCGGGGACATCGTGCCCGAGAACGAGGAGGATCGCGCCACCTACAAGAGCCGCATGGATTATGAGCTGTTTATCATCAACCGCATGGGGTATAACGACTATTTCCTTGTGGTGTGGGATTTCGTAAATTACGCAAAAACGCACGGTATTCCCGTAGGTCCCGGGCGTGGCTCGGGAAGCCTTGTGGCGTACCTTCTGCACATCACCGAGATCGATCCCATTCGGTTCGGACTCCTGTTCGAGCGGTTTCTCAATCCGGAACGGGTGTCCATGCCCGACTTTGATATCGACTTCGGACATGAACGACGCGGCGAGGTGGTGGACTACGTCGCCGAGCGGTACGGCAGGGACCGCGTGGCGCAGATATGCGCATTCGATACCTTGGCG
>CABUHM010000027.1:0-11926 GCA_902491355.1 uncultured Eubacteriales bacterium | reverse complement strand
GTTTTGGGGATTCCAAAGACCCTTTCCCAAAAGGGTCTTTGGCGGGGTTCGGGGCGGCACCCCGCGTACTCCTCCCCCGCACATCCCGATCATGTGAGGAAACGAATATGAGAATAAAAAAAAGAATCATTGCAGGCTTGACTTTGATCGCGTGCGCCGCATTGTGCCTCGGCGGGTGCGCGGCGACGAACGGAAACGGCGAAAACGGAGACGGAAGCGGCGAGAGAACTGCCGAAAGGGACGTGCTGTACGCAGAGAAGCCGTCGTACGACGGGCTTGACCTGAGCCGATACATCCGCTTAGGCAAATATATCGGACTGGAGATCCCGTATATTTCAACCGAGGTGACCGAAGAATCGGTGAGTGAACGCATTGCGGAGATTGCCGAGCAGGACGCGGTCATGGTGAACGTCACCGATCGCGCCATCCGCACGGGCGACACGGTGTACATGTCCTACACGGGCACCGTGAACGGCGTCCCGTTTGCAGGCGGAAGCGCGGACAACCGTTCCGTTACCGTCGGCGGCGACGACGCGCCTTATCACGGCATGGACACCATGCTTTTGGGAGAATACGGCGGCGAAACCGTAAAATTCGAGCTGACACTGCCCGAGGATGCCGACAGCAAATCGGCAGGCAAGACCGCTGTGTTCACGGTTCGAATCCTGCGCGTGACCGAGAGCCGCGTGCCCGAGCAGAACGACGCCTTTGCGCAGACGCACGGATACCGCGATCTGGCGGACATGCGTCGGGGCGTGCGCGAGGAGCTGTTGCAGGAAAACGAGAAGAAGGCGGAAACGGGGCATGCAGATGCCCTGTGGAAGCTGGTAATGGACGGCTGTGAGGTGCTGGCATATCCCGAGGACATCGTGGAGCAATACTGCGAGGAGCAGTACCGTTATTTTGAGGAATATGCCGCCGCCGCGGGAATTTCCATGAGCCGGCTGACCGAGGAATCCTATTCCATGGACACCGATGCCTTCCGCGAGCGGTGCAGAAAGTTTGCGCGCGATGCCGTGCGGGACGAAATGGCGCTGTATGCCATCGCGCAGGCAGAAGGCATTGAGATCAGCGACGAAGAATATGCCGACGGCGTCACGGACTACTGTCAGCGGCTCGACTGTACCGAGGACGCACTGCTCGGCCGCTACGGCGGAAAAGAGGGCGTTCGCCGCAGTCTGCTTTGGGAAAAGACCCTTGCATATCTCACCGAACGCGCCGTGGTCGCCGAGGACACTGCGGCTTGAATCGGTAAAACGCAAGATCGTCGGACAGCAAATGTGACGCAAAAAAACACAGAACCCCCGCACGAGTGATACACAACTCCTGCGGGGGTTTTTCGTTTGGGGCGAAAGCACTCCGTTCGGCTTTCCGGTCTGTGCCGCGTGATTCCGACGGTGAAGCCTTAATATTCAAAACAGCCCGAAAACACGCGGACGGCATCACCCGTGAGGGAGACGCGGTCGCCGTCGTAGACCGCAACGAGATCGCCGCCGCGCACCTTGACCGTGATCGGCTCGCCTCGGTTGCAGAATCCGTTTTCCACTGCCGCGACCACGGCGGCGCATGCGCCGGTGCCGCAGGCATTGGTCTCGCCGTTGCCCCGTTCGTAGACCCGCATTCTGAGCATGTTGCGGTTGACCACGCGGACGAATTCCGTGTTGACCCGTTCGGGGAAGATGTCGGCATTCTCAAACTGCGGTCCGACGGTTTGCAGATCGATGGTGTCGATGCGATCCGCAAAGACCACGCAATGGGGGTTGCCCACCGATAGGCAGGTGATGCGGTACGGACGTGCACCCACGGTGACGGGCACATCGATGATGCGCCGATCCGCGGCATGCTCGCCCGAGAGCCGCACCGGAATTTTGACAGGGTCGAATTCCACCGTCCCCATATCCACGGTGACGAGGGAGACCTGACCGGATGCGGTATAGAGATGCAGAGCATGCACGCCCGACGCTGTCTCCACCGTCATGTCGGTTTTCGGCACGATGCCCGAATCGTACAGATACTTTGCCACACATCGGATGGCGTTTCCGCCCATGCCGCCGTCGGTGCCGTCGCGGTTGAAGAGCCGCATGGATGCGTCCGCGCGGTCGCTTTTGCCGATGACAACCAGACCGTATCCGCCCACACCGCCGTGCCGTCCGCACAGAGAGACGCTGAGCGACTCGGGGCAGGGGATCTCCTCGTCCCCGAAGCTCTCCACATAGATGTAGTCGTCGCCGGTCGCCTGCATTTTCGTGAATTGCAGACTGCGGCGGGAGGTGCGCATATGATTCAGGTCAACCGGCTCGGTGTTCTGCTCGGTATAGCGGCTTGCCATGATATCCGCCAGAGCGGACGCGGTATCGACCGACGTAAAGCAGGGAATGGACAGCCCGAGCGCACGGCGGTGCAGTGCGATGTAGGCATCCACCGTGGAGTCCATGAGCGCGCCCGTGTACACGATGTAGGTGATCCTGCCCGCCTCCATCAGATCGTAGATCTCACTGCTCTCGGACGGTGCGGGAACGGTTTGCGCCTCGATGCCGAGGGTCGCAATCTCTGCGGCGGTCTCGGGGGTCGCGTAGATGTGAAAGCGAAGATCGTCCAGCTTCTTGGCAAGACCCACGATCTCGGGCAGGCTGTGCGTGTCCACGCTGATGAACACGCCCCGTTCGGCGTCGGGCGCGGTATTGACGATCATCCCCGCCGAGGTCAGCCCCTTGAAGAGCGCCTCGTGCACGTTCTTGCCGATGCCCAGAACCTCGCCCGTGGATTTCATTTCGGGCCCGAGATAGGAATTCACGTCGGTCAGCTTCTCAAAGGAAAACACGGGAACCTTGACGGCACAGTAGGGCGGCGTGCGGTACAGTCCCGTGCCGTAGCCCAGCTCAGCCAAGGACTGACCCAGCATCACGCGGGAGGCAAGCTCCACCATGGGGACGCCCGTCACCTTGCTGATATAGGGTACGGTGCGGGAGGCGCGGGGGTTGACCTCGATGACGTAGAGCTTGTTCTGATAGATAAGATACTGAATGTTCACAAGACCGAGCGTGCCGAGCGAAAGCGCCAGCTTTGCGGAGCAGTCCGCGATCTGCTCGACGAGCATATCGTTGAGATTGTAGGGCGGGTAGACGGCAATGGAATCGCCGCTGTGAACGCCCGCGCGCTCCACATGCTCCATAATGCCCGGGATGAGGATGTCGCGTCCGTCCGAAATGACGTCCACCTCAAGCTCGGTGCCCTCCATGTACTTATCCACAAGCACGGGGTTGTCGATGCCGCAGGACAGGATGCGATCCATATAGATCTCCGCCTCGCGGGCAGAGCGCACGATCTTCATGTTCTGCCCGCCGATGACATAGGACGGGCGGAGCAGAACGGGATAGCCCAGAGTTTCGGCGGCACGGAGCGCCTCCTCGCGCGTGGTCACGCCGAAGCCGCGCGGACGGGAGATGCCCAATTTTTCCAAAAGCGCATCGAAGCGTTCGCGATCCTCCGCCAGGTCGATGCCCTCGGCAGAGGTGCCGAGAATGCGGATACCGTGCGCATCGAGGGCGGCGGTGAGACGGATCGCGGTCTGCCCACCGAACGCCACCACCACGCCGACCGGCTGTTCCACGTCAATGATGTGCATGACATCCTCAAAGGTCAGCGGCTCAAAGTACAGCCGATCCGCTGTGTCGTAGTCGGTGGAGACGGTCTCGGGGTTGTTGTTGACGATGACCACGTCGTAGCCCATTTCCTTGAGCGCCCACACACAGTGCACCGAGGAATAGTCGAATTCGATGCCCTGTCCGATGCGGATGGGACCGGAGCCGAGCACCATTATCACGGGTCTGCCCGAGCGCGGGAAGGTGCGCGCTTCGCATTCCGCGTCGGCGGCGGAGTAGAAATAGGGGGTCTGCGCGTCAAATTCCGCGCCGCAGGTATCCACCATTTTGTAGCCGAACGGCAGGACGGGGAGGGTGTCCGCGCCCGAAAGACGGCGCAGGTCGCTGTCGGGATAGCCCATGCATTTTCCGCGGCGGTAGCGCTCGTCGGTCAGCCCGCCGCGCAATTCGGCTTCATATGCCGCCATACCCGCCAGCTTATGCAGAAACCAACGGTCGATGCGGGTGATCTCATGGATCTCGTCCACCGAAACGCCCGCCTCAAGCGCCTCGAATATCGTGAAAATACGGTGATCGTCGCATGCCGCAAGCCGTTCGCGCAGGGGCAGGTCGGACAGAGGCGGCAGATGCAGGGAGTCCGCGCCGATCTCCGCGCCGCGCACCGCCTTCATGAGCGCCGCCTCAAAGCTCAGACCGATCGCCATGACCTCGCCCGTCGCCTTCATCTGTGTGCCGAGCCGACGGGACGCACCCGCAAATTTATCAAAGGGCCATTTGGGAAATTTCACCACAACGTAGTCCAAAGCAGGCTCAAAGCAGGCGCAGGTCTTGCCCGTGATATCGTTGGGGATCTCGTCCAAGGTGTAGCCGAGCGCGATCTTCGCGGTGATCTTGGCGATGGGATATCCGGTCGCCTTGCTTGCCAGCGCCGAGGAGCGCGACACGCGGGGATTGACCTCGATGACCGCATAACGGAAGCTGTCCGGATCCAGTGCAAACTGACAGTTGCACCCGCCCACAATGTCCAGCGCCGTAATGATGTTCAGGGACGCGGAGCGGAGCATCTGATATTCCTTGTCGGACAGAGTGAGCGCGGGCGCGACCACAATGCTGTCACCCGTATGCACGCCCACGGGGTCGAAGTTTTCCATACTGCACACCGCCACGGTATTTCCGGCGCTGTCGCGCATGGTCTCAAATTCGATCTCCTTCCAGCCGCGGATATACTTTTCCACAAGGATCTGGGTAATGGGGGAAGCGTCCAGACCGCTCTGCGCAATTTCGCGCAACTCCGGCTCGGAATATGCCACGCCGCCGCCCGCGCCGCCCAGGGTGAAGGCGGGACGCACGATGACGGGATAGCCGATGTCGGCGGCAATCGCAAGCGCCGTCGGCAGGTCGCATGCGATGTCGGAGGGGATGGTCGGTTCGCCGATGGCGTTCATAGTCTCCTTGAAGAGCCGCCGATCCTCGGCGCGGTCGATCGCCTCGACGTTGGTGCCGATGAGCCGCACGCCGTGGGCGGCAAGGAAGCCCTCGCGGTCAAGCTGCATGGCAAGGGTCAGACCTGTCTGCCCGCCGAGTCCGGCTAAGAGACTGTCGGGCTTTTCCTTTTCGATGATGCGCTTGAGGGTGGGGACGGTGAGCGGTTCGAGGTAGATCTCGTCCGCCATGGCGCGGTCGGTCATAATGGTGGCGGGATTGGAATTCACCAGCACCACGTTCACGCCCTCGGCGCGGAGCACGCGGCACGCCTGCGCGCCCGCATAGTCGAACTCCGCCGCCTGCCCGATGACAATGGGACCGGAGCCGATGACAAGGGTTTTTTTGATCTGCGGATTCAGCGGCATAGCGGCTCGCCTCCCATCATTGCACAGAATCGGTCAAAAAGAAAGGTGGTATCGTGCGGACCGGCGCACGCCTCGGGGTGGAACTGCACGGAAAACGCGCGGGACGCGGGATAGTCCACGCCCTCGCAGGTGCCGTCGTTGGCGTTGACATAGCGCACCTGTCCCACACCTTCCGGGATACTGTCCGACACCACGGCATAGCCGTGATTCTGACTGGTGATATACGTGCGGTTTCCCGCACCCATAAGATCGCGCACCGGCTGATTGGCGCCGCGATGTCCGTATTTGAGTTTGACCGTCCTGCCGCCCTGCGACAGCGCCATGAGCTGATGCCCAAGACATATGCCGAACACGGGAACACGTCCGAACAGACGGGCAATTTCTCCGATCTGAAGCTCGTTTTCCGCAGGATCGCCGGGACCGTTTGACAGCATGACACCGTCATACCCGCCTGCCAAAATGCTTTCCGCCGTTGCGGTGCACGGAAGCACCGTCACGTCACACCCGCGGCGGCACAGCTCGCGCACGATATTTTTCTTGGCGCCGTAGTCTATGAGCGCCACACGGAAGCGGCTCCCGCTTCCCTGCACGGTATAGGGCTGACCGATGCTGACCGCCTCCACCGCGCCGCGCACCGCATAGCCGCAAATCGCCGTCATGTCGGCGGGAAGGGTGTCGCACAGGGCGGCGTTCATAACCCCGTGCTCCCGAAGAATGCGGGTGAGCTGTCGGGTGTCGATACCGCAGATGCCGGGCACGCCCTGCTCACGCAAATAGACATCGAGCGTGCCGCCGCAACGGAAATTGGAGGGTTGGTCGCACACCTCGCGCACCGCATAGCCGCGCAGACTGCACGCACCCTCGGCGTCCTCGGGGATCGCGCCGTAGTTGCCGATGAGGGGGAAGGTCTGTAACACGATCTGTCCGTAATAGCTCGGGTCGGTCAGGGTCTCCATGTAGCCGCACATGCCCGTGGTAAAGACCAGCTCTCCCACGCACGCGCAGTCGGCGCCGAAGGCATATCCCTCGAACACCTGACCGTCCCCCGTAACAAGATACCGCCGCTTTCTCATGCCTCTGCCCCCGCCAGCGTCGCCGCCATGACCGCCTTAATGGTGTGCATACGGTTTTCCGCCTCAGCAAAGACCAGAGACTGCGGACTCTCGAACACCTCGTCGGTCACCTCCATCGCTTCCCTGCCGAAGCGCTTACACATTTCCCGTCCGACGGCTGTCTCCTTATTATGATACGAGGGCAGGCAGTGCATAAAGACCGCATGCGCGGGCGCGGCAGCCATCAGCGCGCCGTTGACCTGATAGGGGGACAGCGCGGCAATGCGCTCCTCCCACACCGAGACAGGCTCGCCCATGGATACCCAGATGTCGGTGTAGATCACGTCGGCATCGGCGACCGCCTTCGTCGAATCGGTGCAGAAATCAATAACGGCACCGGTCTGTGCCGCGATCTCGCGGCACTGTGCCGTCAGTGCGGCGTTCGGGAAATATGCCTCGGGCGCGCAAGCGGTGAAGTGCATGCCCATCTTGGCACAGCCCACCATAAGGGAATTGCCCATGTTGTAGCGCGCGTCCCCCATGTAGACCAGATGAATGTTCCCCAGAGAGCCGAAATGCTCCTGAACCGTGAGGAAGTCCGACAAAATCTGCGTGGGGTGAAATTCGTCGGTCAGACCGTTCCACACGGGAACCGACGCATATGCCGCCAGCTCCTCCACGATCTTTTGCCCGTATCCCCGATACTCGATCCCGTCGAACATGCCGGAAAGCACCCGCGCCGTGTCGGCGATGCTCTCCTTTTTCCCGATCTGCGAACCCGTGGGGTCAAGATAGGTCGTCCCCATGCCGAGATCCCGCGCGGCGACCTCAAAGCTGCAACGGGTGCGCGTACTGGTCTTTTCAAAAATCAGCGCAATGTTCTTCCCCTCGCACAGCCGATGCGGCTTGCCCGCCTTCTTCTTCGCCTTCAGCGCGGCGGCAAGCGAAAGCAGACCAGAGATCTCCTCCGACGTAAAATCCAAGAGCTTCAAAAAATCCTTACCCTGTAACGACATCACTTTTTCCCCTCTTCTGTCATACTGATCGACAATACTTTCTTACAATCGCGCGAAAAAACGCGACTGTTCCGTGCATTTTCGCGTTTTTTCGCACCTTTTTTCACGCATTTGCGCATTTTGACAGGTGCCCTTACAGCACCTTTGCCAAAAACGATTGCAGACGCTCGGTCTGCGGATTCCCGAAAATCTGAGCGGGCGTTCCTTCCTCGGCGATCACGCCGTCCGAAAGGAAGAGGATGCGGTTCGCAACCTCCCGCGCAAAGCCCATTTCGTGGGTCACCACCACCATGGTCATGCCCGCATGCGCCAGCTCCTTCATCACGTCCAGCACCTCGCCCACCATTTCGGGATCGAGCGCCGACGTCGGCTCGTCAAAGAGCATCACGTCAGGCTCCATGCACAGGGCGCGGCAAATCGCCACCCGCTGCTTCTGTCCGCCCGAGAGCTGACCCGGGTAGGACGCGGCGCGATCCGCCAGACCCACCCGCTCTAAAAGCTGCATCGCCTTTTGCTCCGCCTCGGCGCGCGGGGTCTTTTTGAGCATCATGGGCGCGCAGGTCAGATTCTGTAGCACGGTCATGTGCGGAAACAGGTTGAACTGCTGGAACACCATGCCCATCTTCTGCCGATGCAGGTTGATATCCACCTTTTTATCGGTGAGGTCGTCGCCCTCGAACAAAATCTGCCCGTCCGACGGCTTCTCCAAAAGATTCAGACACCGCAAAAACGTGGACTTACCCGAGCCGGACGGTCCGATGATGCACACCACGTCCCCACGGTCGATCTCCACCGAGATGCCGCGAAGCACCTCCATCCCGCGAAAGTCCTTTTTCAAATCGTTAACGCTGATCACGGCGCGCCAGCCTCCTTTCAAACATACCCAAAAGGCGGGTCAGAATGACCACCAACGCCAGATAGGTGATCGCCACGGTGAGCAGAGGGTTCACCGCGTCATAGGTATTATTCCGCACCAAGTTGCCCGCGCGGGTCAGATCGACCACAGCGACATACCCTGCAACCGAGGTCTCCTTGAGCAGGGAGATCAGCTCGTTGCCGATGGCGGGCAGGATGTACCGCAGTGCCTGCGGGAAAATAATGCGGCGCATTGCCTGTAGCTTGGACATGCCGAGACTGCGTCCCGCCTCCATCTGTCCGCGATCCACCGCGTTGATGCCGCCGCGGATCAGCTCCGCCATGTACGCGCCCGAGTTGATGCCGAAGGTCAGGATGCCCACGCTCATGCCGTCCGCCGATTTCATAATGATGAAAAAGAAGATCAGGAGCAGCACCACCACCGGAATGCCCCGGATCGCCGTAACATAGCAATCGCACAAAATGCACAGGGGACGGAGCGCCGGTATGTCCTCGCAGAAATACTTGGTCACGGCGATCACCGTGCCGATCAGCACACCGATGCACAGTGCGCCCAGCGTGATGATGATGGTATTTGCGAAGCCCTCGAGCATCATTTTGTAATACCCGGTCTCGATGAAGGTTTCATATAATTTATTCAGCCATGCTTCCAACGGTTTCTCCTCCGTAAAGCAGGGAAAAGGGGGCGCCGCACCGTGTATTGCGATGCGATAACCCCCGTTTTTCCTGCATGATTATTTCTGATCGGGCGCGGTAAACGGTGCGTCGTACTTCTCGAAAATCTCCTTGATCTTCCCCTGCGACTGCAGATCGGCGAGAATGGAATTGATCTCGGCGACCAGCTCCTCACTGCCGAAGGAAAGAGCAAAGGCATACGGCTCGGTGGTCATGACCTCGTTCAGTATCACAAGCTTTGCGCCGTCGCCCGCATTGTTGACCTTCACCATGTCGGCGGCGGTCAGATCGTCGATGACCCACGCATCCACCTTGCCGGACTGCAATGCCGACTGCGCGTCGTTGTTTGCCGTAAAGGACTTGACGTCATATCCGTTTTCCATGCAGTAGGACTCCGCCGTGGTGCCCGCCTGTACGGCGACCGACTTTCCTGCAAGATCGGCTTTGGACTGAATGGAACTGCCCTCGTTCACCACAATCGCCTGTGCGGCAAGGCAGTAAGCATCGGTAAAGAGCACATTCTTCTTCCGCTTCTCGTTCACCGTGATGCCCGATGCACCCAGGTCATATTTGTCTGCCTGTACGCCGGGAAGCACCGAATCGAAGTCCATTTGGGAAATTTTCAAGGTCACGCCCAGCTTCTCACACACAATGTTGAGAATGTCGATCTCGATACCGACCACGTTTCCGTTGCCGTCCAGCGATTCAAAGGGCGGAAAATCGGGACTGGTGGCAATGACCAGCTCGCCCGCCTTTTTAATGGTGTCGGGCGTTTTTTTCTTGGAGCCGCAGCCCGAAAGGAGGGCGGCGGAGGCGAGCAGTGTTGCAAAACACAATACCAGTGCGATCCATTTTTTCATGACGGTGTACCTCTGCATAAATATTCTTGATTTCGTTTGATTATGCAGTGATTATACATGAACAAAAGGGATTTGTCAAGCACTTTTGCGTAATTTTATGCACTAATTTGTATTTTTTATCTTCTGCCGATTCCGAACGCCTCCAAGGTCCCGTCCCTCATATAAAATGACGAAAACACCGATGCGCACGCCCCCTCATCGGAGCCGTGACATCGGTGCTTTGCCGCAGTTTTCCTTTTTTCCGCACTCCTTTCCGCTATTTTTATGCATTTACCGCATGCATACGCGGCACAATACGCTATGCCGCATGCATTCGGATCAGTCCCACGCTCATATCATCCGCATCGGGACGGTGACGGCGCGCCGCCTCCATGATCTTCTCCGCCGTTGCGTGCAGATCGCTGTCCACCCCGTCGCTGAGCAGATCGACCAGCCAGATGCCGTCCTCAAAGGACTGCGCAATGCCGTCGCTTGCCATCACCACCACGTCGCCTTCCTCCAGCGTGAAGCGCACCTCCTCTGCGTTCATCTCCTTTGTGATGCCGATGGGCATGGTGTTGGACGCGATCTTGAACAGGCTTCCGTCCCGCAGAACGTATGACGGCGCCGCGCCGCCCTTGATGAAGGATGCCGCGCCCGTGATCAGATCCACCTCCAAAAGATCCACCGTGGCAAAGCACTCCATGCCCTTGGTGCGGATCACACCGTTGAGCATTTGCAGAACGATGTCCTTGCGCGTGGTGGCGCGGAGCATCTTCTCCATGAACACCCCGCAGATGCGCGAGGTCAGCGCCGCTTCCCGCCCCGTTCCCATGCCGTCGCTGAGCAGGGTGTAGAAATAATCGTCCTCGTTTTCAAAGGTAATGAGGTTGTCGCCGTTCACGGTCTCCTCGGGGGTGGCGCGCCCCGCGCAGGCGCTCTCCACCGAGAATCGCCGCGCCGACTGCATGGTCATGGTCACGTATGACGGTCCCCGCCCGTCGGCGTTTTCCATTTGGAAGGACGGCACGTCGAAGTTTGTTTCGCACAGGCGGTTCATGGAATCGCGCAGGGCATCCGCTCCCATCCGAAACGCTCCCAGATCCACGCCGCCGCAGATCAGGGTCTTGCGCCGCTTGCCGTATACCGCCGCCGAATCGATGCCCAGATCCAGATATTCCGCGGCGTGCAGAACCTTTTCACTGCATGCGGCATCGTAGGTCAGATCGGGATCCTCGTCCGCCGCATCCTCCACCAAGTGGGAAAGCGATTCGTAGTCCATTGCCACGATCCCCGTCTTGTCCCGCACCCGCAGATCCTCCCGCAGGTCGGCGATCCCGAGGTTCAGGGAGGCTAAGATCACCATGGCGCGCGGACAGCCCGACCGCATCCAGTCCGGCAGATCGTCCGCCATCAGCTTTTCCTGCTTCTGCAGGACGCGCGCAATGTCCTCCACCGCGTCGGGCACGCGCGAATCGGGCGCATCATGGCACTTGCTGCGCAGGGGGCATCCATTGCAGTGATCCTCAAACTCCGCATAGCACCGACGACGCACACCGTAAATGCCGGGTCTGCGCAGCTTATCGGACAAATTGAAGAACACGTCCGAAAGCGATTCCAGCGCACCCGAAAGTGCCCGAAGCTGTCCCGTCGTCCTTTGCGCCCTGCGTGTCGTGAGTTGTGCCTCCCTTCCCTGCACGCGTGCGTCCGTGCCGCCGAACAGGCGGGAACGCGGCAGCAGTCCGAACTGCATCAGGGGCAAAAAGATCATGGTCGGAATCACGGTCTCGGGGATCAGCACCCGCAGTGCCTGCCAGCCGCGCGCGTATGCCCCGCCGATCACCGTGATGACTGCCGCCGCCGTGACCGACGCGCTCCTGCTGGTGTTTCGGAACAGTCCGGCGCAAATGCCTGCCAGCGCCATGACCGCGCCCATTTCCGGTGCGCTCGCCAAGCCGCACACCAAGCCCGTGAAGCACCCGCGAAGCATACCGCCGTTCTGGGCGATGTACAGGG
>CABUHM010000026.1:0-12056 GCA_902491355.1 uncultured Eubacteriales bacterium | reverse complement strand
TGATCCAAAGGAGGAAAAGTAATTATGTCTGATATGCGCAATTCTGCGGGCGCTCGGGAAAACGTGTGCATTTCGTGTGACCGTATCCTGGATTCCTGCAGGGATAAAGATTGTTTTGAAAATGTGCGGGTGTACTTAAGTGACTGCGGTCAGGAGATGGTGGAAAAATCCGGTGCGGTGCGCGTGAAATGCGCACAGACCGTATGGACCCAGCTCTCTGTGACCCCCGTGCAGTTTAATCGCGGCTTCTACACAGTGACGGTGCGCTTCTATGTGCGGCTGGTGTGCGAATGCTGCCTCTGCCCGGGACATGTGGAAGAGGCGGAGGGCATTGCGGTCACGGAGAAGAAGGTCATTCTGTACGGCGGGGAAGGGAATGTAAAGACCTTCCGTTCCTCGTCCGACGGCGACTCCTTCTGCACCGTGCCGCATGAGGTTCAGCACGAACACAACACCTGCTGTGATTCCCGCGTCAGCCTTCCCACTGCTGTGTGCGAGGTTGCCGATCCGGTGGTTTTGGATGCCAAAATTCTGGAGCGTTGCCAGGTGAAGTGCTGTTGTTGCTGTGCGGGCGATATTCCCGATGGGATCCTCTCGCAGGGTTCGCCCCGCTTTAATCAGGATGCGGAGAGGATCCTTGCTGTGAGCCTGGGATTCTTCTCGGTCGTCCGTCTGGAGCGCCCCGGTCAGTTTGTCGTCAATGCAACCGAATTCTGCGTTCCCGAAAAAGAGTGCTGTGAGCCTCCGGAAAACGATCCTTGCTCCGTATTCCGGAAAATGCAATTCCCCGTCGGGGAATTCTGCAGCGGCTCTTCCCATTCGGGCTGCGGATGCGGCTGAGACTGAGCCGTACCGCCGTCTGTGAATCATCCGAGGGGTGGCTGTCCGATGCACGGGCAGTCACCCCGTTTTTACGTGTTCCGCGCCCTTTTGACTGGGCAAAAATCGGGTGTTGACAAACGGGAAGGAATCCTGTAAAATATGGGAAGATAATATGCGATATCGCAGAAAAGGGGATACGGCATGAAACGAGTCCTGGCAGTTTTTTTACTGGTCGTCCTTTTGGCGGGATGCTTCCCGGCGGCGGTCTTTGCCGCGCCGAACGGAGACACCAACGGAAACGGCAAAATCGATACCAACGACCTCATTCTCATTCGCGCTTCCGTCCTCGGCAGAATGTCCATGACCACCGAGCGCTTTCGCCGTGCGGACATTAACGGAAACGGAAGAATCGATTCCAACGACTACCTTCAGACACGTATGAAGTTATTGAAGAAAACCAGAACAGCGGGAAGTTCGATCTACGGGAACGGAACCACGGCGAACATGATGGTCGGTGTGGACGAGTTTGGCAGAACCTTTGACTTTGTGAACGGCTACAATACGCAGGAGGTCGGACTCTTCTTCTTCCTGCTGTTGGATCAGCATTATTATACCAACGAGCACACCGGCGTGTACGATGTCACAAAGATCATCGCCAATTACGGTCTGGATGCTATGTTCAAGACCACAAGCGACGTCAGTCCTGCCGGTCAGTTCCATTGGTGGGGAGAGCCGCTGTGGGGCTATTACCGTTCGGACGACGAATGGGTGATCCGCAAGCAGATGGAGCTTCTGACCGTTGCGGGCGTAGACTTTTTGGTGTTTGACACCACGAACGCATGGACGTATACCTACGTCGCCAAGGTTCTCATGAAGGTGCTCAGTGAAATGATGGCGGAGGGCTGGGATACGCCGCAGATCGCATTTTACACCCACTCCTACTCTATGCGCACCGTGGAGAATATTTATAAGGATATCTACGAGCCGAACATCTATTCCGAGACATGGTACCGTGTGAACGGAAAGCCCTTTATTGTGGGCTATACCAATCCGTCGGACGATCGCAGCGCTTCCGGCGACAGCACCTACGATCCCGCGCCGTACAGCGATACCATTGCGAATTTCTTCACCTTCGGTTATCCGCAGTGGCCGTCCGAGCAGACCTATGAAAACGGCTTTGCATGGATGGAATGGAAATATCCCCAGCCTGTTCACGGTGATATGATGAGTGTGTCCATTGCCGCACATCCCGCACTGCCCATGAGCGCCTCTCTGACAAAGGGCGCTTTGAATTGGGGACGCGGCTTTGATATGATCACATATAAGAACAGCACGGAAAATGCCGTAAAGGGTACTTTCTTTGACTATCAGTGGAAAACCGCTTACGAAAAGAATCCGGGGACTGTGTTTGTAACCGGATGGAACGAGTGGGTCGCAATCAAAACATGGTACAACGGAGAGTATTCCTTAATCGACACTGCCAGCATGGAATTCTCCCGCGATGCCGAGATGATGAAGGGCGGGTACAACGATGCGTTCTTCCTCCAGCTGTGCCGCAATATCCGAGAATTCAAGGGTGTGACGGCGGATGCCGCCGCAACCACCGAAAAGACCGTGGACATTTCCGCCGATGCCGCGCAGTGGAACGGCGTGGAGACCGTGTATCAGACCCCGATGACGACGAATATCGCCAGAAACAGCACCGACCCGTCCCGTACCATCACGTATACCGAGGCGGCGGCGCGCAACAATATTCAGGTCGCAAAGGTCGCGCACGATGCGGATAACTTCTATTTCTACATTCAGTGCGAAAACGATATCACCGCCTATGACGGCTCGGATTCCTGGATGAACCTCTTCATCGGCACGGGCACCGTTTCGAGAAAGGGCTGGGAGGGCTACGAATATGTCATCAACCGTTCCGGCGTGGCGAACGGTGTGACCCGCGTTCTCCGTCTTGACGAAAACGGAAACGGTACCGATGTGGGTGCGGCGGCCTATACCGTGCAGGGCAATGTGATGCAGATCGCCGTTCCGCGCTCCGTGATCGGAATGGACGGCGGCTCCGATACCCTGTATTTCAAGGTGGCGGATCGCGTTTCCGACCCGCTTGACATTATGACCTACTATACCTCGGGCAAGTCCCTCCCCATGGGCCGCCTGAGCTACCGTTACGGCTGATATCGGCGAAACGTTACGATAACACAACTGCATATTATTACGGTGAGGCGTTCTTTTGCGGATGCCTCACCGCTTTTTGCGCGGCGGCTTCGGCGACGTGTGTGCGGACGTAGATGCAGTTTTCGGAGCGGCTGCGGACATGACAGCAAAAGCTCCCGTCTGCCGTTTGCGGCGGACGGGAGCTTTTGTATGCTTGGGATAAGAGGGTGAAAAGATATCCTCGGACGTGCTCAGCAGAGGGGCGTTCCGAGCTTTTCTTCCATGACAGCCTGCGCCTCGGGGGTCAGGTCTGCGGTGTATACCGATGCGTTGCGCACCCATTGGAGATTGTGAATGCGGTCGTTGCGGTGAAGAACGATATCGATGATGTCCGAAACCACAGCGCTTGCGGTGGGGCGCTTCCCCGCACCCGCGCCGTACAGGAGCACGTCGCCCACGGCGTTGCCGTGAATGAGGATGCCGTTGTAGACATCGTTGATATTTGCAAGCGGATTGGATTTTTTCACGGCGAACGGTGCGACCCGAATGTGGATCTTCCCGTTCTCTAACTTGACGGCACGGGCGATGAGCTTGATCACGCAGTTATTCTTTGCGGCGCGCTCCACATCCGCTTGCGTGACCGAGGAAATGCCAACGGTAGATACGATTTCGGGCGGTACAAGCGTACCGAAAGCCAGAGCGCCGAGGATGCACGCCTTGCGGCAGGCGTCGATTCCTTCGATGTCGGCGGCGGGATTTGCCTCTGCATAGCCCTTGGCGCGTGCCGATGCAAGGCACTCCTCAAAGGAAAGTCCGTTTTCGTACATCCGGGTGAGGATATAGTTCGTGGTGCCATTGACGATGCCGTTGATCTCGGTGATCTCGTCTCCCATCAAGGAGTTCTCAATGGCGGAAATGCAGGGAATGCCGCCTCCCACGCTCGCCTCGTAACGGTAACGGACGCCGTTTTCCTCGGCGGCGGCAAGTAGCTCCGGACCGAAGTTGGCGACCAGCTCCTTGTTGGACGTGACCACGCTCTTTTTCGCGCGGAGCGCCGCCATGGAATATTCAAATGCGGGATGGGAACCGCCCATCACCTCGGCGACAATCTTCACCTCGGGATCGTTGAGGATGGTGTCAAAATCGTGCACGACCTTGTCCTGTGCGGGATCGCCCGGGAAATCGCGCAGATCGAGCACGTATTTCACGCCGATGGCTTCTCCGCCGGTGTGACGCGCAATGAGCGCGGCGTTTTCGCAAAGCACCTGATAAACGCCGCTTCCTACGACGCCGTATCCGAGAATTGCAATTTGAGTCATATTTTGTTTCCTGCCTTTCATGGGAAATCGTTGCTTGAAATTTATATATGGGGCTTTTTCGTGAAGTTCATTCCGCCTTCGGGGTGTCGATGTAGAAGATCTCGATGGTGGCGGCACCGTTGGTTGCGGTGCTGGTGAACACGCGGAAGGTATCGCGGATGGTGACGGGCAAGCCGGAGCGGTTCGCCGAGGATATGGCTTCTCCGATCATGTCCTCAAACAGACGGATGTCGTTGGAGAAGGAGATGCGAAGCTCGATGAAGCGACCGCCGAGTGCCGCCTGCGCCTTGAGCTGTTCGGTCAGGACGGTGCGCATCTGGCTCACCGTTCCCGCCTCAAGACCGTTTTGTGCATAGTAGGAGCTTGGCACGTCTGCCGCAGGGTGGATGCCCTCATAGGTCAGGGTGCGGTACGCCAGCATTTCGGCATCGTCCAGCCCGAAAAAGCCGTGGAACAGAACCGATTCCTCCCAGTCGGGATCGTCGCTGAGGACATCTGTGTGATAGTAGTCCCCGTCGGTTTTCATGAGATTCCATGCAACGGACGACTGTCCTGCTCGACCGAATACCGTGTAGCATTCCATGCCGAAGCGCTTGAGCAGTGCCTGATACGCCTGCGCATACCCGAGTGAGGAGCCGTTTCGGTTGACTAAGGGTCCGTATGCGGTGTCGCAGATGCCGCTTCCCTCCGCCGCAGAGGAGCGTGTGATCAGATAATCGTGCAGGGCAAGCGCCGTTTGGTATTCGGTCGCTTTGCGGTTCACGGCATCGTATACTTCATTTAAGGTGCGTGAATATTCCTCCCGCATGGCGGAAACACTTTCCGCATTGCCGTAATAGCTCAGGCGGACGCCCGAGCAGTTCCAGCCGTTTTTGAGGACACAGCGGGCGGAGTTGAGATAGAAATACTCCGGATGATCCGCCAGAAGAAAGATCAGAACGGTGTTCAATTCGTCCTCGCTGAAATAGTAGGGCAGGGTCTTTGTGTTGAGGGTCAGACCCTCGACCGCCTCCGATACCGCATCGTACAAAAGCTGCTGCCGTGCGGGAAGGTGGTTGTAGTAGATATCGCTCTCCGACCAGCGCGGCTCGGAATTATCGATCTTCTGACGGCGGATCAGCGTGCGCACGCCCGAGCAGGCAAATACCGAGCAGAACAGGAAAACGGTGATCAGAAGAGCGGTGATGGCTCTTTTATACAGACGGGAAAAGCGGTAAAAATCGCCCTTGATATCCATGTCCTGCCTCCTTTTGCAACATATTCAAGTCATTATAGCACAATCAGCGTGCGATTTCAAGAGCGGACGCGCCATTTCTCCGTGTTTACGCGCTGTTTGCGCGTCATATGGGGTTAACGGAAGGGGCGGACACCGCAAACGGCGGGGTTTGCTTCGGATTTTACCGAAAAAATTGCGTAAATTAGAAAAAGGGGGTAGACATCGGGGCGAAAATGAGGTAAAATATAATAATATAAGATAACCGTTGTGAGATTACTGTGACAGTTCGGAGAAAGATATGAAAATTGCGACCTTTCCGGTCGGACTGATGCAGGCAAACTGCTATTTTCTGACCGACGAAGCATCGGGCACCTGCCTGATGGTAGACCCCGGGGACGAAGCGCCGCGTCTGCTGGATAAACTGCGCGAGCGCGGGCTGACCCTTGCGGGCATTCTTCTGACCCATGCCCATTTCGACCATATGATGGCGCTGGAGGAAATCCGACAGAAAACCTCCGCACCGCTTGCCCTGCACGAGGCGGACTCACCCGCTCTGTCCGACCCCTCGCTGAGCCTGTTTGACCGCTTTGCGCACAGCAGGGAAACCTTTGCTCCCGCCGAGCGCCTTCTGCACGACGGCGACACCGTGACGTTGGGCGGGGAAACGATCCGTGTGATCCACACGCCGGGACACACGCCCGGGTCGGTGTGCTTTTTGGCGGGAGACCGATTGCTGACGGGCGATACCCTGTTCCGCGATTCCGTGGGACGGCACGATTTTCCCGGCGGCGACTTCGGTCAGCTCCGCGCGTCCCTGGCGCGTCTGCGCGACCTCCCCATGGAGGATTGCAGGATATACCCGGGGCACGGACCGTCCACCTCATTGGCGCGTGAGCGCCGCTTCAATCCGTATTTAGTGCAGGCGCAGTCCTGATTTCACCGAGAGAGGATAGAGATTATGAATTACGAAGAAACAGCCGAGTTGCTTTTCCCCGATGTAAAGGAAACGCCCGCAGACATGGAAGCAAGATATCCCGCACGGACACTGCCCGAGGGTGCCAAGGTGACGCGCTTTGCGCCCAGCCCCACAGGCTTTGTGCATTTCGGCGGTCTGTTTCCTGTCACGGTGGGCGAGCGTCTTGCCCATCAGAGCGGCGGCGTCTTTTACCTCCGCATCGAGGATACCGATGCCAAGCGGGAGATCCCCGGTGCCGCCGAGGGGCTGATCCGCACATTGGAGCGCTACGGCATCCGCTTTGACGAGGGCGCTGCTGCCGACGGCGACAACGGCGACTACGGTCCGTACCGCCAGAGCCAGCGCGTGGCAATTTATCATGTGTATGCAAAGGATCTGGTTCGGCGCGGACTTGCTTACCCCGTTTTTTCCACCGAGGAGGAGCAGGCGGCGCATGACGCTCTGGACAAGAAGGCGGAGATCCAGGCAAAGGACTGGCATGCGGCGGATGCCGACGCCGCCCGCCGACGCGAGGAGCAGAGGGCGATCACCGCGGAGCAGGTGAAGGCTGAATTGGACATGGGGCATCCGTATGTGCTCCGTATCCGTGCCGACGGCTCTCCCGACCGCCGTGTGCCCTTTACCGACCTGATCAAGGGCAAGCTCGAGGTTCCCGAAAATGATGAGGATTTCGTCCTGCTCAAGAGCGACGGCGTCCCCACCTATCACTTTGCCCACGCCGTGGACGATCATCTCATGGGAACGACCCACGTCATCCGAGGCGAGGAATGGCTCCCGTCCCTGCCCAAGCACATTCAGCTTTTCCGCGCACTGGGCTTTCGGATGCCGAAGTACATGCATATCGCACAGTTGATGCGTCTGGACGAAAACGGCGCGAAGAAGAAGCTGTCCAAGCGCGATATGGGCGCCAATCTGGACGATTATTCCCGCATGGGCTACGATCCGGACTGCGTGATGGAATATGTGATGACCCTGCTGAACTCCAATTACGAGGAGTGGCACGCCGCCAATCCCACGCTGTCCTACACCGATTTCCCGTTTTCCGTGAAGAAAATGAGTACGTCGGGATGCCTGTTTGATTTTGTCAAGCTGAACGACGTTTCCAAAAATGTGATCTCCCGCATGACGGCAGAGCAGGTGTATGAACGCACCCTTGCATGGGCGCACGGCTTTGATCCCGAATTTGCGCAGGAGCTGGAACGCGATCCCGAACGGGCACGGAGAATCCTTTCCATCGGCAGAGGCGGCAAAAAGCCGCGCAAGGATTTTGCGACATGGGCGGATGTCCGTCCGCACATTTCCTTCTTCTACGACCGATTCTTTGCCACCGAGGACGAGTGCCCAGCGACCTTCAGCGCCGATCAGCAGTGCAAGGCGATTGAAGCCTTTCTTGCCACCTATTGCACACGGGACGATATGCAGACATGGTTCGACAAGATCAAGGAGATCTGCCCCATGCTCGGCTTCGCCTCCGAGATGAAGGAATATAAGGCGAACCCCGAGGCATTCGGCGGTAATGTGGGAGATGTTTCCATGTTCCTCCGCCTTGCCGTGACCGGCAGACTGAATTCGCCGGATCTGTACGAGGTCATGCAGATTCTGGGCGAGGACTGTGTCCGACAGCGCTTGACCGACCGCATCCATCAATTGACGAACAGAACGGAGAAGTGATACCAATGGACGAACGCTTGGAAAACACAAACTTTATTCACGACATTATCGATGCCGATCTTGCGGCGGGTGTGAACGACACGGTGCACACGCGCTTTCCCCCCGAGCCGAACGGATATCTTCACATCGGCTCTGCAAAGGCAATTTTCATCAACTATACCACGGCGATGAAATACAACGGTCTGTTTAATCTGCGCTATGACGATACGAACCCCTCCAAGGAGGACGATGAGTACGTGCAGGCGATCTACCGCGACTTGGTTTGGCTGGGCGCCGAGCCGAACGGCGGCGTGTTCTACGGCTCGGACTATTTTGACAAATGCTACGAGTTTGCATGCCAGCTCATCCGTCAGGGCGATGCGTATGTGTGCGACCTGAGTGCCGACGAAATGCGTGAATACCGCGGAACGCTGACCGAACCCGGCAGAAATTCGCCGTATCGGGATCGCACGCCCGAGGAAAACCTCGACCTGTTCGAGCGCATGAAAAACGGAGAATTTCCGGACGGCTCCCGCACACTGCGCGCCAAGATCGACATGTCGTCTCCCAATATGAACATGCGCGACCCCGCCATTTACCGCATCCTGCACGTGCCGCATCACCGTCAGGGCAATAAATGGTGCATTTATCCGCTGTATGACTTCGCACATCCCATTCAGGATGCGCTGGAGGGCATCACCTATTCGCTGTGTTCTCTGGAATTTGAAAACCACCGTCCGTTGTATGAGTGGGTTGTCAATCATATCGATTTTGAGAAAAAGCCCAAACAGCGTGAATTTGCCCGTTTGAACGTGACCAATACCGTGATGAGCAAGCGGTATCTTCTGAAATTGGTCAAGGAAGGGCTTGTGGACGGCTGGGACGATCCCCGTCTGCCTACCCTGTGCGGTCTGCGCCGCCGCGGTTACACCCCCACGTCCATTTTTGAATTCGTGAAGCGAGCCGGCATCTCCAAGGCGGACAGCCTTGTGGATATCGGTCTTTTGGAGGCGTGCCTGCGCGAGGAGCTGAACAAGACGGCACAGCGCCGCATCGCGGTCATTGATCCCGTCCGTCTTGTGGTGACCAACTATCCCGAGAGAAAGACCGAATATTTCGATCTGCCCAACAACCCGGAGGATTCCGATGCCGGTACGCGCAGTGTTCCGTTCACGCGGGAGCTGTTTGTGGAGCGCACCGACTATATGCAGGATCCGCCCTCTAAGTTCTTCCGTCTCAAGCCCGGCGGCGAGGTGCGCCTTATGGGCGCGTATATCGTGCGCTGTGACGAAGCGATCTACGATGAAAACGGCACGCTGACCGAGCTTCACTGCACAGCCGATCTGGAGACCGGAAACGGAAATCCCGCCGACGGCCGCAAGGTTCGCGGCACCGTGCACTGGCTGTCCGCCGAGCACTCCTTTGCGGGCGACGTGATGGAGTACGGCAGACTGTTCACCGTTGAAAACGTCAACGATATTCCCGAAGGAAAGACCTATGACGATTATCTCAATCCCGAGTCGCTGATTTGCCGTCACGGCTGTCGCTTTGAGGAGTCTCTGCGCGACGTACAGCCGGGCGAGCGCTTCCAGTTTGTCCGCACCGGATATTTCACGCGGGATTCCAAAAATTCGGACGCGTTCAATCGGATCGTGACCTTGAAGGACAGCTTTCCGAAAAAGTGAGCGATATGCGGCAGATCGGCGGATGCGTGACCGCAGACCGTCCGATATCGACAGGAGCTGTCGGGTGAGGAGGAGAACGCAGTGAAGCGTATATTGGCGTTGCTCTTTGGTTGTATGATCCTGCTTTGCGGGTGCCGCGCGGCGCCCGATGCCGACGGGGATCGCCCTGTCGGAGAGCCCTTCCGATGGGAGGAACGAACCGTGGTTTACGACGGCATTTCCCTTGCCTATACCGACGAGATATGGTATCAGACCGATACGTTCTCTCTGCCCGCCGCCCGCCTTTCCATGGCGCTTTCCGATGCCGCCATGGTGCGGGGCGCGCATGAGCCGGGCGCGGACGCAAGCCTTGAACAGCTTTTGGGTGCATTGGACTTTTTGGACTATGAATCCTTCGGATATACCGAAACGCCAGACACCGATACCATGGCGGCGGGCTATGCACACCGCACGGTGAACGGTCCGGACGGCACCTTCACGGTGCTTGCCGTGGCGGCGCGTTGCGGCAGTTACGGCAGGGAATGGGCAGGCAACTTCACCGTGGGTGAGGGCGTCGAGCATAAAGGCTTTCGACGTGCCGCAGAGCTGTTGTACGAGCATGCGGCGGACTATTGCACCCGCTACGGCATAACGGGCGACTGCGTGATCTGGACAGTCGGCTTTTCCAGAGCTGCGGCGGCAAGCAACCTGTTTGCGGGCAGAGTGGCGCGGGAGGGCGGCATCGGCGGTCTTTCGGCGCGTCTGTGCGCCTATTCCTTTGAGACGCCTGCAGGCACGCGCGATACCGCATGCCGGTCCGAGACGTATCGCGGGATATACAGTGTGATCGGCGAAGAGGACTTGGTGCCCAAGGTCGCGCCCGCGGCATTCGGCTACGCCAGATACGGCACGGACTACGTCCTGCCGCCCTTTTCGGACGACGGTGTGCGTCAGACCGTGGAGAATACCTATGCCGCACTGTATCCCGATGCCGAGCCGCTTTCCCTTTCCGGAAGCGCGGCGGGTGCCGCAGACCGCTTTATCGCCTATGTCTGCGAACGGGTGGTTTCGCCCGAGCAATATACCGCGCGCTGGCAGGACGGTGTGCGGGCGTTCATCACGGCGTTAGCCGACGGCGGCTACAGCACGTCCGAATCGGCAAAGCTGATGCGGAGTCTGATCTCGGGCTTGCAGGATACGGTCAATTCCTATCGCAACGGCGCCATTTCTTTGGAAAAGGCGCGAGCGCTTGTCGATATCGCCCTCAAGGGGGGCTTGCGGGAAGCGGGACTTGCAGGACATGAGGACTTTCTTGACGATATACTGCGGCTTGCCTTCAATGCCGATGCCGACACGGGACATGACATCCTGCTCAAAAGTTTAATCTTTGCGCTTTCCTATTCGCCGCTGTCCGCAAATGAGCCGAAGCCCGACGATCTGTATTCCCTCGCGCCCGCCGTGCTCTCTCTTCTGACCGAGGCGGGAACCGTGATGACGGCGCACATGCCGCGACTGTGCATGGCGCGTCTCATGGCAATATGATGCGGATGGGATCGTAAAACTTAATTATAATTGTAAAACTAAAATTAAGCGGAAAGGAAAATGCCGTTATGACAAAGATTCTGTTGGTTGAGGATGATTGCAGGATCGTGGCATCCCTTTCCGATTTTTTGGCGTCCGAGGGCTTCTCGGTGGAAAGCGCCGACGGGCAGGAGCAAGCCCTCCGCCTTTTGCAGAACGGACATTTTGACCTGATCCTGCTGGATGTCTGCCTGAGAGACGGGAACGGCTTTTCGGTCTGCACCACGGTCAAGTCACGCTATGAGATTCCTATCATTTTTCTCACCGCGTCGGGAGACGAGGGCAGTATCGTCGCCGGTCTGGATCTGGGCGCAGACGATTACATTTCCAAGCCCTTTCGCCCGCGCGAATTGGTGTCCCGCATGAAAAACGCCCTGCGGCGTTATCGCAGCGACGACGGCATTGTGCGTGTGGGCAGTGTGGTGCTGGATACCGAGCGGGGCTGTGTGACGCGGGATGGCAAGGAAATCGCGCTGTCCGCACTGGAATACCGCATTCTTTTGCTGTTTGCCGCCAATCGCGGAAAGCTGTTGACGCGCGGCAAGCTACTCGAGGAGATCTGGGACATTGCGGGCGATTATGTCAACGACAATACCCTGACGGTGTACATCAAGCGCATTCGGGAAAAGCTGGAGGACGATCCCGCCGCCCCCGAGATCATTAAGACG
>CABUHM010000025.1:0-12095 GCA_902491355.1 uncultured Eubacteriales bacterium | reverse complement strand
GATCCCGTTGTATGGTCTTAAAATTGCGATTTAGTTGTAAACTATGTTCCTTCACGATTTGTAAACCATGTTGCACCACACACAGTGGTCGCCCGCCTTTTCGGTTTCGACAAAATGTGGATTTGAGGCACCTACGAAGCCCCGCGTCGGTCGCCGTCTGCCGAAGGCAGACGGCTCGGACGGGCATCGGCGGCAAATTTCGTCTGTACGGTCGGTTTTGTAATATTGCCGCCGACGCCCTCACGCGCGCGGTAAACCGCGCGCGCCCCGACGCGGGGCGCGAAGTCTGTGTGAATTCCTCAAATCGCATGTAGTATTGTTTGGGTGCAAATTGATTATTTCTGACTCCTCAGCCGACACAGCTAACAGCTTCCTTTACACAAGAAAGCCTTGATGTCTTGATTTTGTCTGTACGACGGATGAAGAGCGGGCGACCACTGGTCGCCCCTACAACAGAATAAGCGAACAGGTTGCAAAAGCAAGCGCGATTATGAGAAATTTGCACGTTATCTTTGTGTACATATTCCACCAAATTCCGTAGGGGCGACCAGTGGTCGCCCGCCGAAAAACGAACGTTTCGCACGTATGACCGACCTATTCGTATGTGCCACCGCGAGGAAGCCTCCTTTGTATAAAGGGAGGTGGCATGGCGCTCTGGGCAAAACCGTGACGGAGGGATTGTCTCGGTGCAAAAGTATCTGTTACAATCCCTCAGTCAGCTCCGCTGACAGCTCCCTTTACACAAGGGAGCCTTATCTGCGGCACTATCCTTAAATGGCACAATATCCATTGAAAAACATACGGCTTGGGGTACAACCACTTTCCCGCATACTTCATATTTACGAAGCCCAAACCCTTTCCCCTATGAAAAGGTTTTGGGGATTGCTAAGGGTCTTTCCCGAAAGAACCTTAACCGGGGTTCGGGGCGACGCCCCGCGTATTCCCTCTCGCATCCCCCACCTATTTCCTAAGGAGGTTCATATGAAAATACTGCTTGGCATGAGCGGCGGACTCGACTCCACCTATGCGGCGTACCTGTTGCGCGAGCAGGGATGGGAGGTCGAAGGCGCCGTACTGCAAATGCACGACTATACCGAGATCGAGGACGCGCGCGCCTCGGCGCAGGCGGTGGGCATCCCGTTCCACGTCATCGACTGTCGGGAGCGCTTCGCGCGCTGTGTGCAGGAGCCGTTCATCGACGAATACCTGTGCGGTAGGACGCCCAACCCTTGCATTCTGTGCAACCGCGACGTAAAATTTGCGGCACTGTATGAATACGCGATGTCGCACGGCTTCGACCGCATCGGCACGGGACACTACAGCCGCATTGTCTGCGAGGACGGGCGGTACGCGGTGCACTGTGCGGACGATGCCAGGAAGGATCAGAGCTACGTTTTGTGGCGTCTGACACAGGAGCAGTTGGCTGTCGTTCACACGCCGCTGGCATCCCTTTGCAAGGACGATATCCGTCAAAAGGCGGAGGCGCTCGGCTTTTCCGCCGCGCATAAGAAGGAAAGTCAGGAGATCTGCTTCATACCCGATCACGATTACGCGGCATACATCACGGCGCGGCGCGGCAACGCGCCCGAGGGCGATTTTGTGGATTGGAACGGCAAGGTCGTGGGCAGGCACCGCGGCATCCTGCACTACACGGTGGGACAGCGCAAGCACTTGGGTATCGCGCTGGGTGAACCCGTGTACGTCTCCGCCATCGACCCCGAAACAAACCGCGTATATCTGGCACAGGCGGGCGGCGAATACACCGATTCCATGGAGGTTTCGGCGTTGAATTTTCAGCGCCTCGACCCCGAGCATCTGCCGGACACTATCGACGCCGCAGTGCGCATCCGCTATTCCTCCCCCATGATCCCTGCGCACGTGACCTTCCGTCCGGAGGCAGACGGCGTTTGCGCGTCCGTGCGATTTGATGCACCCGTTCGCGCCGTGACCCCGGGACAAAGTGCGGTTTTCTACGCCGACGGCACCATCCTCTTCGGCGGCTTCATCCGTTCGTGAAGCTGTAGAGAGGGCGGAAACGGTAACAGTTAGTCGCTGTCTGTATGGGAAGCATTTCCGGGAAAGCGGCATAATGTCAGATACATAAAAAGAAACCGAAAGAGCACGCTACAGCGCTCTTTCGGTTTTGCTGTTATGGATTACGAAACGTCTTTCAAAACGCCGTGCGGTTTTCATGCGCAAGGCATGCGAAGAATCCGTCGAGCAGTGCGGAAAAGCTCTCGGCGACACGGTGTGACGTTTCCTGCACCTCGCGGTGCGACAGGGGAACGGGCGACAGTCCCGCGGCAAGATTTGTGATGCAGGAGATGCCGCAGACCCGCATACCCGCATGGCGTGCGGCGATTGCCTCGGCGGCGGTGCTCATGCCCACGGCGTCCGCACCGAGCATGCCGTACATACGGATTTCCTCGGGCGTTTCATACTGCGGACCTGAGACCTGAAGATACACGCCCTCTCGCAGAGCCAGTCCCCGCTTTGCTGCACTCTGCCGCAGGAGGTCGCGCAGACCCAAGTCGTACACACAGCTCATATCGGGGAAGCGCGTCCCAAGTGCATCCGAATTGGGACCGACCAGGGGCGACGGCACAAAGGACGCGATGTGTCCCGTCAGCATCATCAGATCGCCCGGTGTCAGCTCGAGGGAGACACCGCCCGCCGCATTGGTCAAAACCAGAACGGACGCGCCCATCAGACGCATGAGGCGGATGGGCATGACCACCTGTTGCATGGAGTAGCCCTCGTAATAATGCACTCTGCCCTGCATGCACACAAGGTCTATGCCGTGCAGGCGGCAAAAGACGAATCTGCCCGCATGTCCCGCGACGGTGGAGACCGGAAAGCCGGGAATATCAGCATACGAAAGGGTGTCGAGCACCTCGGTTTTCTGCACGAAATCGCCCAGACCCGACCCGAGCACCAGTGCCACGCGGGGGCGAAACCGTATCTTTTCCTGTACGCAGGAGATCAAACGCATTCCCTGTTCCAATGCCTGTTCCATGGAATTACCGCTCCTTTCCGATTTGTCGGTTCGGGAAATTACAGTGCCGCGCGGATAGCGCCGAGCAGATCGTCATACGCTTCAAATGCCGGAAGCTCCGGATGATCCTGCCGTATCTTCTCGGTGGAGCGGAAGAGAAAGCCCGCCTTTGACGCTTGGATCATGCCCAGATCGTTGAAGCTGTCGCCTGCGGCGATGGTATCGTAGCCGATGGACCGGAGCGCGCGCACCGTGGTCAGCTTGGACTGCGCGCACCGCATTTTGTACCCCACGATCTCACCGCTCGGCGCGACCTCGAGGGTGTTGCAGAAAATGGTGGGCATGCCCAGCTTTTTCATCAGGGGGGCGGCGAACTGCTCGAAGGTATCGCTCAGGATGATGACCTGCGTGAGAGAGCGAAGCTCGTCCAAAAACTCCCGCGCGCCCTGCATGGGGTCAATGCGTCCGATGGTCTCGCGGATCTCGTTGAGTCCCAAGCCGTGCTCCCGCAGGATATCGATGCGGTAGCGCATCAGCTTGTCGTAATCCGGCTCGTCCCGTGTGGTGCGTCGAAGCTCGGGGATCCCCGTTTCCTCGGCAAATGCAATCCAGATCTCCGGTACTAACACGCCTTCCATATCCAAGCACACAATATTCATGGTGTTACCTCATTTCTACATTTCGTGGGTGATTTTTCTTTATTATAGCATCGGGACGGGGGCATGTCAATACGGTTCGGGCGCGTCCCGTCTCGCTTTTTTCGCGTTTCGGGGAGAGAGACGGACACTGTGGGAATTCGACGTGTAAATAATTTGTGAACGGGTTGCTTTTGCTGTAGGAATATGGTACAATCAGCTATATTATGCATTTTCGGAGGTTATTCTATTATGTGGTTTCTTTTTGCCGTGATCTGCATGCTTGCATGGGGCGGCGCCGATCTTTTTTACAAGATCAGCAGTGACTCGGACGACCGTTACAGCCATCTGCGCATTGCCGTGTGGGTGGGTATCGTTATGGGTGTGTTTGCCTTTGCGCTCATTCCGTTTTCGGAGAGCGGCATCGGCGTTTTGAATATCGGAAACCTGGTCAAATATTCGCCGGCTTCCCTCAGCTACATCATTTCCATGGTCATCGGCTATGCCGGCATGCGTTATCTGGAAATTTCCATCGTATCTCCCGTGCAGAACGCATCGGGCGCGCTTTCGGCGATCGTGATGACGCTCTGGTTTGCGCTTACTGCCGAAAACCGTGCGCAAGCCATTTCCGATGAGACCGGCTTCACCTTCGGTCATGCGGAGGGCACGGCTCTTTTGAACAATATTCTCATCATCGGCGGTATTCTTGCCATCTGCATCGGCGTTGCGGCTCTTGCTGTGGTGGAGCAGAGACTGTCCGCCGCCGAGACCGAGCTGGCACCGTCCGAGCGGAAATACCGCCTCGGCGCATTGGCGCTCCTTTTCCCCTTCCTTTACTGTATTTTTGACACCGCCGGCACCGCCGCAGACGGCATCATTCTTAATGAAGATACCGGTCTCGGACTGGGCGAGATCGACGTAATCATTCTCTACGGCATCACCTTCCTGCTTGCGGGAATTGTGTGTTGGTTCGTCCTTCTGTTCCGCGAGAAGAAGCCCTACAACCCGCTCCGCGACATCAAGACCAAGGGTGTTGCCGCACTGTTTGAAGAGGGCGGTCAGCTCTTCTACGTCTACGCCATGGCGGCGCGTCCCGTGCTTGCGGCTCCCATGATCGCTTCCTACTGCATCGTTTCCATGATCCTTTCCCGTATATTTATCAAGGAAAAACTCAAGGCGTCCCAGTATGCCTGCGTCTTTGCCGTGGCACTGGGCATCGTGGCACTCGGTATTTCCGAGGGCTTGGGCGAGATGTGATCCGCGCCGCCGCCGACGTTTATTCGGTATCAATGACTGTGTACACCCCGAGGAGGGAGCTTTCCTCGGGGTATGAATTTTTTTGCAGAGAAAATGGAGTAATATGTAAAAATATCTTGCATTGCGGATAAATATGTGCTATAATGCATTGACAAGTAAAATAAGCTAAGTGAAGCAGGCAGGAAATTACACGGTCGGTTATGCGCCGTGTTCCCGAAGGAGTAACACTCTCAGGTGTCGCATACGCGATAAAACTGCTTGCGGATAGCGCTCCGGAGAAGTCCGATTTCGGATGCCGAAGGTGCAAGGCTCGGTGCCTGTCGTGCACGGGTCAATCTCTCAGGCAAAAGGACGGAGGATCAGGGAAATACCGCACATCATGCCGATACGGTTCCGAACGGGACGGATTCGGTGAGAATGCGGTATGCCCGAGCAAACAACGCGAGCTTTGTCGCGCTTTTTGCATTGGATTCGGAGTTGAACGGCCTCACGTTTGGCTCTTTTTTATTTGCATCGTTTACATATTTCGGGAGGGACTTCCATATGTGGGATTCCGTAATCAATACCATTACCAAGGCAAATGACTTTGTCAACGGCATCGTGTGGGGCTGGCCCATGATCGTCATGATCCTGGGTACCGGCATACTGCTCACCGTGCGCACCCGTGTGCTTCAGGTTCGCAAATTCGGTGAATCCATGAGCACCACCATTGTTCCGGCGGTGCGGGACATGGGCAAAAAGGACAAGAAAAAGCGCGACCGCAATGCAGTTTCGCAGTTTGAGGCGTTTTCCGCCGCCATTTCGGGTACAGTGGGAACGGGCAACATCATCGGTGTGACCTCCGCCATCCTGACGGGCGGTCCCGGCGCGGTGCTGTGGATGTGGATCTCCGCATTCTTCGGCATGGTGACCAACTATTCCGAAAACGTACTGGGTCTGTTCTACCGCCGTCAGGAAAAGGACGGCAACTTCAGCGGCGGTGCGTTCTATTACATTGCCTACGGTCTGAAGCAACGCTGGCTTGGCATGCTTGCGGCAATTTTCTGTCTGCTTGCGGCAGTGGGCATGAGCGGCGTGCAGACCAATAAGATCACCGGCTCCTTCCTCTCGGTGCTTGATACCGACGCGACATGGGTCAAACTGACCATCGGCGTGATCGTCGCCGTATTTGTGGCAATCGTTATCATCGGCGGCATCAAGCGCATCGGCAGGATCGCTTCCATGCTGGTGCCCTTCATGTCACTTCTGTTCATCGCCATGGCGCTTGTTATCATCGGCAAGAACTGCTCGGCGATCCCCGAGACCTTCCGTCTCATTTTCACCAGCGCCTTCTCCGCAAAGGCGGTTGCGGGCGGCGTGGGCGGCTTCGCTTTTTCGCAGATTATCAAAAAGGGACTGGCGCGCGGTGTGTTTTCCAATGAAGCGGGACTCGGCTCCTCCGTCATTGCACACTCCGCTTCCGAGACCCGTGAGCCTGTAAAGCAGGGACTTTGGGGCGTGTTTGAGGTGTTCTTTGATACCTTTGTGATCTGCACCCTCACGGCGCTTACCATTCTCACCACCAACATCGGCAACGGTACGTATGCCGACGGCTCCTTCTTCGGCAAGTTCAACGAAGCGGGCAAATTTGTGGACGCATCGGACTCCGCGACCTCGCTCGGCGCTTTTTCCTCCAACCTCGGCACCTTCGGCACGGTGGCGTTCCTTGTCATTCTTCCCCTGTTTGCCTTCACCACCATCCTTGCATGGTCGTATTACGGTGAAAAAGCCGTGGACTTCTGCTTCCGCAAGCGCTCGGATAAGGGCAGAAGGATCTCCGTGCTCATCTTCAAGATCGTATATATCCTGCTCATTGCCTGCTCCTCCCTCATCGGCTCCGATCTCATTTGGGCACTGGACGATACCTTCAACGGGCTGATGGCGCTTCCCAACCTGGTTGCGCTTGTGTTCCTTTCCGGACAGGTGGCGCGCATCACCAAGAACTATTTCGACCGCAAAAAGGGTCTGGATGTCGAACCGATGCTCTCCGCTTATCCGGAGCAGAATGAGAAATTCAAGTCTCAGCTCGGCGACAACGACTGACGTGACCCGTCGCACCGCCTTCCCTTCCCACGGGGGAGGCTTTTTCACGGGATCGATATATGCACGGTAAAAACGCAGAGACTGCGGCGGACAGATCGCAGTCTCTGCGTTTTTGTGATGTGTCCCTGCACCGTATCGGCGCGGGACGTCAATTACGATTTTGCGTTGCTGTCTGTTTCCTTGTTGCCTGCGGGAGCTTCGGTGTCCGCAGTCTCGGTGTCAGCGTCAGATTCGATGCTTGCGGGAGCTTCGGCGCCTGCGGTTCCCGTTTCTGTTTCCGTCTCTGTCTCGACGGTGCCGTTTCGTGCGCTTGTGAGCAGTGCGCCGATGAGAACCGGCGTCGCCACCACAAGCGGGTATACGTACCGATACAGAACCACGGGACCGAGAAGCTCGGTCAGCCACAGGGCCAAGGAAGCGGCGCCCGGCACAAGATATTTGTACTTCCTGTGATAGAGGCAGACGGCAAAATAGAGGATAAGAAGCCAGAACGGCATAGCCGAGCTGAAGAGCTGGGAAACCACGGGAATTTTCTGATAGGAATAGCCGTATTTGATGTCTTGGCAATACTCTGTCAGGAGCTGTGCACCCTTGGGCGGCTCGGCTTTCTCATATCCGAGAGGATATTCCCACTTGTCACAGGTAGAGTCGATCTCCCAGTATGTGTGGAAAGCTCCGTTATCCGGATAATTCATATCGGGATACCACAGTCCGATGGAGAGACGCGCCCAGGCGTCGATATATGCGCGGGGCGATTTGATACCCACCTTGACCCACAACTTGATGAAATCCATGGAGCTTTCCTTAAATTTCGCGGTGTTAAATGTTGCTTTTATGTTGTCGGAGATCCCCGGGACGGTATCATAATAAGCATAGTCCGGTACGTATTCCGCAATGAGCTGATGCTCCTCCTCGGTCAGCTCGTCCACGTCGCGCAGTTTGGCTCGGGAGAGCTGGACGCACGGAACGCTCATCATTTCCCGAATGCCGACACCGGCATCCATGGCGTGACACAGCTTGGTAACCGGACCGGCGTATAGGGCATAAAGCGCCATGGTGCATGCAAAGAGGATCAGAAGCCGCTTCCGCCATAACGAGGACGAAAATATATTTACCCTGATTTCGGAAGATCATCTGCCCGAACGCAGAAAGCACAAAGGCGATGTCAAATTTGAGGTTGTACACCACCGTATCGTTTTCCGAAATTCTGAAAAACTGCATCACCATGAGGGCAAACACAGCGGCAAACAGGGAATCCTTGGTGGACAGGCACGCCATAAGCGGATTGGACGGCATCAGCGCGAAGAACGCAAGCGCAACGCCCCAAAGCGCGGGCGAAGAGCTTCTTCTGCGCAGATAGCAACAAACGGCGCTGTATGCCGCAGACATGCAAAGCATCTGAAAAATACTGTAAAACGCAAATCCCGTAACACGACTGCCGAGCCATTTGCCGCCAACGGTTTCCGCAAAGAACCCGACGAGATACGTATGGATCATCGGGTGCGCCGTGTAAACGGTTCCGTTTGCATATTGGTACAGCTGATTTGCCGAATCGTAACAGTTTGCACCGGGGTAGGAAGCGATCCACATAGGGATCCATGCAAGGAAAATGACCGCCCATGTGATAAAAAAGGTGCGGCACGGGTGGAACGGGCGCGTCGATTTTCCCGCGACGATGCTTTGCAGAGCAGGGAAGCGATCCAAAAGGAGCATGACCGCCGCCGCAAAGAAGGGCATTCCCGAAAGCACCTTCAAAAGAGCGCGGAGACTGTAAATATCGGCGTTATCCACCGTGAGAATACTGTTCCCCATATAAAGAAACAGGGCAAACAGCAGACCCACCGCCGCCGAGATCACCGTGAGGCGCGTATTTGCCGTCCGCAGTGCGGCGCGGAAAAGGAAATATGTGCCGACAAAGACCAAAACGGAAAGTACACTGTTGCTGTATGCAAACAGTGTGGTATTTACGGAGAAAAAGAACGGCAGTCCGAGGGCGGTAACAAGCGCCAGACACAGACACAGGACAGTGCCCACGGCACGGCGTCGGCGTGTTTGGGGAATCGCAATGTCAGATTTGTCCATCAGTGTATTTCACTTTCTTATGCTTTTTCGGAGTTTTGCCGCCGTTCGTCCGGTCGGCGACAAAAAAGAGACATTCTCTGCCTGTCTCAAGCAGATTATATCATGAAAAGCGTGCTGTGTCAAGGAAATTCACACATTTGCAGGGGTGCGGCACAATTAATTCATGATTTGTTCGTGAGGGCTTGACAAGCCGTCCGCATTGCTGATATAATAGGTAGGAATCACAGAAAATCATCAAAAATAGGATACGGACGGAACAAAATGAAACGAATATTGGTGATCATTCCCGCTTATAACGAGCAGGAAAGCATCCTGAAAACTGTCCGGACACTGCAAAGCTGTCAGTTTTCCCCCGAGTATGCGGTAGACTATATCGTGGTCAATGACGGCTCGCGTGACAACACCCTCTCCGTACTGCGGGAAAACGGGCTTCGCCACCTGAATCTGCCCATGAATCTGGGGATCGGCGGCGCAATGCAGACCGGCTATATGTTTGCCGCCGAAAACGGGTATGATTATGCCGTTCAGCTCGACGGCGACGGTCAGCACAATCCCGAATATATCGAGAGGATCGTCGCACCCTTGGAGCGGGGCGAGGCGGACATGACGGTCGGCTCGCGCTTCATCGAGAAGCAGGGCTTCCAGTCCACCGGTTTGCGGCAGTTGGGCATCCGCATCGTGTCGGCGACCATACATCTGCTCACGCGCAAACGGGTGCTCGACGTTACAAGCGGCTTCCGCGCCTGCAACCGCGATACTATCGCGTATTTTTCCAGGCACTACGCCGAGGACTATCCCGAGCCGGAGGCAATTATTACGGCGCTGAAAAAAGATTTTCGGGTAGCCGAGGTCCCCGTGATCATGAACGAGCGGAGCGGCGGAAAATCGTCGATTTACGGTCTGAAATCCGTCTATTACATGTTGAAGGTGGAATGCGCCCTCTTCATTCAGGCAATGCGCCGCAAGGGAGACTGAATATGGAACTGGTATTGAGAATTTTTTTGCTTGCCGTCATCGTGATCTTTTTTGCAACCATCCTCAATCTGCTTCGCCGCGGCTCGCTGGCTCTGAAATACTCTCTGATCTGGCTTGCCGTCTCGTTGGCGCTTTTCATCATGGTGCTGTTTCCGTCCCTGCCCGCGGCAATGGCGGACCGGATCGGCATTGAGGTCGCGTCCAATTTCGTGTTTTTGCTGGAAGGTTTGTTTGTGCTGATCATTCTGATCAATCTCACTGTGATTCTGTCCAAGCAGAACGCAAGGATTGTGCGTCTGGCGCAGACATGCGCCACGCTCGAAGAGAGGATCCGCCGTCTGGAGCAAAAGGACAAGCCGTAAGGAAAGCGGGCGAAGAACAACGGGCGTATGAACGGCGCGCATCGCGCAGATCCGTAGATTCCCAAAGTAAATTCCACGGTGGAATTTACTTTGGGAATTCACTCAATGCGAAGACCGGTTGTCCGAGCCGCTGTTTTGCTTGACAAAGCAGGGTTGTTATGTTACAATAAATTGTTATGTGCCGTTTTACGGCTTTTTGGGACATGTGTGTCCCGACATTTGTGTCCCGCATTCGGGAGTAACGCGGCGGCATGCGTGCGCATCCATCGCGAAGGAGAGTTATGGGAGACTTAAACAAAAACAGGGATCTGCTGAAGAAAAAGTGGATCAAGCTCGGTAAATTCGACGTCAAATATGAAAAGGAAAGCATGCTCATTGAGAACAATTCCTCGACGCATGCGTTTTTGATCTATCCCCGCGTATTCAAAAGCGGGGCGGAAAAGCAGATCGTTCTGCGGTTTGACGGCAAGGTTTTGGACGGTTCCGGTCCCTGCCTGGAGGTAGTGAACCGACATCGCACGCCGCTCGGCTCGTGCAATCTGAACGCGACCTTTGTGAACACCTTTACGTGGCTCAAGTATTATATTTTGGCAATTTTGATCCCCGCAGGCTGTAAGGCTGAGATCACGCGGGCGGAATATGCCTCGGAGTTCGAGCTGAAGCCCTTTTTGGAGGATCACTTCCGCGGCGATGTGCTCGTGGCGGCGCCCGGCTATCCTTCCGCGGGCGACAAATACAACATGGCGTTCGTCCACACGCGGGTGCAGGCATATCAGAAGCTCGGCTGGAAGGTGGACGTGGTATCCATCAACGATTCTCATTCGTTCTGCTACTATGAGTTCGAGGGCGTTCAGGTCGTGAAGGGCAATTTCGGCTTTTTCCGCGATCTGCTTCGGATGCGGCATTACGATCGTGTCTTGATCCACTTCTTTGACGACCGATTTGCGAATGTTCTGGAATCGTCCGATATGAGCACTACCAAGCTCTATTTCTATCTTCACGGCGCGGAGACCCTGTACCGCGACTGGCCCAAAATTGCCGGCAGATATTTCGAGCCGCCCGTGCAGATTACGGACGATCTGGAACAGCGCTTCCGTCATAAGGATTACATGATCCGCAAGTACAACGAGATGAAGAACGCCAAGTGGGTCTTTGTCACCGATTTCACAAGAAACCGCTGTGAGGAACTGCTCGGCATCAAATTCCGTAACAGCACCGTCATTCCCTGCCTCATCGACACCGAGCTGTTCTGTTACGAAAAGAAAGACCCCGCCCTCCGACGCAAGATATTTGTGCTTCGGAAGTTCTACAATGCGGATTCCTATTCGCTGGATACCGTGGTCAGAATTATCCTGGAATTGAGTCACCGTCCGTTCTTTGATGATCTGGAATTCGACATTTACGGCGACGGACCGCTCCACACCGAGATTGTAGCGCCCCTGCTCCAATTCGAGAACGTGCACATTCACCGCAGGTTCCTGTCGCATGAGGAGATCAAGGAGGTGCACAAAACGCACGGAATTGCCCTCTTCCCCACGCGCTTCGATTCGCAGGCGGTCTCCTCCTGTGAGGCGGCTTCTTCGGGATGCGCAGTGGTGACCTCGGATATCCGCGGTGTGCGTCAGTTGATTCCGGACGACCTCGGCGTCATGTGTCAGACCGAAAATTACAGGGAATATGCCGATGTAATTGAGAAAATGTACTATG
>CABUHM010000024.1:0-12836 GCA_902491355.1 uncultured Eubacteriales bacterium | reverse complement strand
TGCAGGAGTTCTGCCGCAAGAAGTTCGACGCTTATCGTGCACTGTACGACGTTGCAAACCGCGTGAGCAACTGATTTTGCCGTGTCTCCGGTGCGGTAAAGCACGATACCGTATCGCGCAACCGAAAATCAAATATACAGGGGTGTCCTCTCGGGCACCCCTTTTTCGCGCTTTTCTGCACGGTGTGCCGACCGCAACCCGCAGAAAAACGAAGGCGTCCTATATGGAAGTGTCCTGTCCGCGTGCGTCACCCCGAGAAAGCCACCTTTGTGTAAAGGGAGGCGGCGCGACGTAAGACGCGACGGAGGGACTGTCTCGGCGTTTTTTGCATTTTCCAATCCCTCAGTCAGCTCCGCTGACAGCTCCCTTTACACAAGGGAGCCTTGGTTAGCGGCACTATCGTCAGATAGCACATAATATCCGTTGAGAAACGTGCGATTTGAGGCACGTACGAAGCCCCGCGTCGGGCGCCGTCTGCCGTAGGCAGGCGGCGCGGACGGGAATCGGCGGCGGATTTCGTCTGCACGATTGATTTCGTATCACTGCCGCCGATCCCCTCACGCGCGCGGCAAGCCGCGCACGCCCCGACGCGGGGCGCGAAGTCTGTGCAAACCCTCGAAAAAACGGGGCGTATTGCGCCTTGATTTGGCTTGTAAAATCAATAAAGGGCGGGCGACCAATGGTCGCCCCTACACGGAGATAGCGAACAGGTCGCATAAAATGAGCACATTTACAAATGATTTTCACGTCATCCTTGTGTACCGATTTCAGCCTGATTATGCGCACAAATTCCACCCCCGATTTTGTAGGGGCGACCAGTGGTCGCCCGCCGAAAAGCGAACGTATTTTACGCATAATCGACCTGTCCGCACACGTCACAAAAGCCTCCCTTGTGCAAAGGGAGGCTTAAAACAGCGGCACAGTCGGCAGACCGTGCATGCTCGTTAAATCCGGTTGAGAAGTTACTGCGCTTCTCCGTCCCCGCTCTTCTCGGTCACGGAAACGCCCACGGCGGGGACCTTCAGCTTCCGACAACGGCGGACATCCTGATACTCCCGTTCCGCCTGTTCCGCAGTCATGGCGCGAATGAGCTTCTGCGCCTTTTTCAGGGAGAACAGCGTCACACCCTGAGACGAACGGGTCGCCTTCAACGCGATGAGGCGGCTGTCGATGAGAATGGCGCGACCGCCCTCCGCAAGCAGGAACAGCTCGGTCGGCTCCGGCTCAAAAATCGCCGCAACGGCGGGAGAAGCATCCGAATATGCACCCGTCAGCTTCCGACGGTTTGCCTTGGTCTGATATGCGCTGAGCGGCACACGGACGCCCTTTCCGTTCTCAAACAGGAAGATCATATTCTGCTCCGGACGGTATTCCTGCAACGGGACGATGGACAACACGGTTTCATCGGGGTCGAAGCCCAGCTTTGCGGGCAGATAATCGCCCAGCTCCGCCGCGCGGCAGGTGTCGAAATCGCTGACCCGCGCCTTGTACACCTGTGCACGGTTGGAGAACACCAAAAGCTCGTCCGCATTGGACGCATCCAACGCCTGACGCACCGAATCGTCCTCCTTGAGCTTCTGATCCTCGCTCGCCTTCAGGGAAGCGGGACGGATCTTCTTGAAAAAGCTGCCATAGGTCAAAAACAGCTTGACCGGATAGTTCTCGATCACCGCTTCTTCCCGATACAATTCGATCTCATCGTCGTACAGAAGCTGAGTCTGACGGGGCTTGCCGTACTTGCGCTTGATCTCGCGCAGTTGCCTTGCAATATATTCCCGCATGCGGCGGTCACTGCCCAAAAGATCCTCCAAGTCCGCAATGGCGGCTTGCAGATCGGATATCTCGCGCGAACGGTTGATGAGATATTCGGCATTGAGGTTCCGCAGTTTAATCTCGGCAATATATTCCGCCTGAACGCGGTCGATGCCGAAGCCCGCCATCAGGTTGGGGATCACGTCCTTTTCCTGCTTGGTTTCCCGAATGATGCGAATCGCCTTGTCGATATCCAAAAGGATCTTACCGAGTCCCTGCAACAGGTGCAATTTGTCCTTTTTCTTTGCCAGATCAAACGACAATTCCCGACGCACACAACTCATGCGGAAGCGAATCCACTCGTTGAGGATCTCGCACACGCCCATCTGTCTGGGAACGCGGTTGATGAGCACATTGAAATTACAGTCGAACGAGCTTTCCAAGGGGGTCAGCTTGTACAGCTTGGTCATAAGCTTGTCGGGATCGACGCCGCGCCGCAGATCTATGGTCAGTTTGAAGCCGTTTAAGTCGATCTCATCGCGGAAATCGGTAATCTCCCGCAACTTGTTCGCTTTGACCAGCTCACCGAGCTTCTTCATGATCTCCTCAATGGTGGTGGAATAGGGGATCTGAATGACGTCAATGCAGTTTTCCTTTTTATCGTACACATATCTTGCGCGGAGCTTGATCGAGCCTTTGCCCGAGCGGTAGATCTCACGCATCTGCTCCCGATTGTAGATGAGGGACGCGCCGCCCTGAAAATCGGGGGCACGAATGATATCGAGCATCTGATCCACGGTGCTTTCCGGATTGTGCAGGAGCTGAATGGTGCCGTCGCACACCTCTGCCAAATTGAAGGAACAGATGGAGCTGGACATGGCGACCGCTATGCCCTTGTTGGGAGAAATGAGAATGTTCGGAAAGGTGGTGGGGAGCAGGGTCGGCTCCTGCATGGTAGCATCGTAGTTGTCGCAGAAATCCACGGCGTCCCGATCGATACCGTCGAAAATTTCGTTGCAAAAGGAATCCAGCTTCACCTCAGTATAACGGGAGGCGGCATATTCCATATCCGAGGAATAATGCTTGCCAAAGCTTCCCTTGGAGTCGATGAAGGGGTGAATTAAGGTCTCATTGCCGCGCGTCAGACGCACCAAGGTCTCGTAGATTGCGCCGTCACCGTGCGGGTTGAGCTTCATGGTCGAGCCGACCACGTTTGCGCTTTTGGTGCGGGGTCCCGTCAGGAGTCCCATCTTATACATGGTATAAAGCAGCTTCCGATGCGAGGGCTTGAAGCCGTCGATCTCGGGAATTGCGCGGGACACAATCACGCTCATTGCATAGGGCATGAAGTTCTGTTCAATGGTACTGGTGATGGGCTGAAGCGTTACCTCTGCCGCCGGCTGATCCTGCGGACGCTTCGGCGGTTGCTTTTTGGTTGCCATACGGTGTTCGGTTCCTTTCTGTCAATATCTGAAAAGCACCCCCCGCGTGCGCCGCGAATCAGCGGGCAAGCAGTTGAATCTCCCAATCGGGCAGACAGCGCCCGCGGCGTAAATACAGCCGATAATCGGGGCATAGCTGCCGCAGGAGAAGGGGAAGCGCATATATATCCTCTGTCCGATGATACAGAGAGAGCAAGAGGGAGGGACGGGCGCACCGAAGCGTGCGCACCGAGCCGAGCAGAGCTTCCCGCTCCGCACCCTCCACATCATATTTTATAAAAGCCGGACGCGCATCCCGCAGCATTTCGTCGGGTGTCCGCGCCTCGACCTCGATGTGCGCGGTCTTGGCATCGGTTGCCGAACCGCGGCTTCCCTTGGCGCCGAACGGGAGGCGTGTGCGGCAATTCCACGCGGCACACTGAAACAACTCGGTGCGCGGAATGCCCACCTGCCATGCCGCCGCCCGAAGCTTCCGAAAGGTGCGGGGATCCGGCTCTGCCGCAATCACATGCCGCAATTCGGGTGCAAAATGCGCAGTCTCCCGCAGGGTATCCCCCGTGTATGCGCCCATATCGGCATAGGTGAAAAAGCGTTCGCTGTGCAGGAGCGCGTACCATTCGTCGGGCGTGTGCATACAGGCGGTGAGATAGGAAATATCCCCGCTCAGGCGATAGTCTATAACAGCATTATAACACGTTCGGGATATTTCGTCAAGAAAAAACGTGGAAACCGTTTCCATCTCCCGCGCGTGACGATGATAATAGGCAAGATCGAAGATGCCGCCCCGTCCGTCCTCCTCATGCAATGAGCCGAACACGGGAACGGGCGGCATATACAGCCGATGCCGACGCGACAGCGCCGTCATCCGCTCCATGACCTCGGGACGGTTGGAGGCGAATCCCACCGCTATGATCATGTCCTCGCCGTAGACCTCAAGCGCCTGCTCATAGGAAAGGACAGGAAGCCCGTGAAAGGTGCGTTTCCGCACAAAGCCGTCGCTGGCGAAAAATCCGCGACAGCGGATGCCGCGCTCCTCAAACACCGCCAGCAGTTTATCCGCACCGTTGCCCGTTCCGTACATCACAATGGGCGCGTCGGCATGCCGCAGGATCTCCCACACGTCGGTATCGCGGGAGAAGGGCGCGGGCATTTGCGTATCCTGCATGCCCGTATTCTGTCGTTCTTCGGTCATATCATCCACCGCTTACTGCCGTCCGAATTTGCGTGTAGCTCAAAGCGCGCCGCACGCATGTAAAAAGCGCTGTGCGTTATCATAGAGGATGGCGCTTCTCTGCGCGGGCGAAAAGGGCACGCGTAAAAACAGCTCCAAATAGTCCGCAAGCCCGTACACGGGATAGTCCGACCCGTACATCACGCGGTCGAAGCCCATGGTTTCGGTCAGCGCATATGCGCGCTCGGGCGTCATCGCCCACAGAGCGCTGGAGCAGTCGAACCATACGTTCGGCACGCCCGCCAGACAGTGCACGGCATCGTCCCATGCCTGATACCCGCCGTAATGCGCCGCCACCACCTGCAGGCGCGGAAAGCGCCGGGTCAAGGTGACCAGCTTTTCAGGCTCGGAAAAGCGATACTCCGCCCGACAGTCTCCCATGTGCAAAAACAGCGGCATATTCCCCTCCAGCGCCTCACACAGCGCGTACATGGCAGAGGACAGAAGATCCATTCTCTGAATGTCCGGATGGATCTTGAAGCCTGTGAAGCCCAGTGCGCGACAGCGTTCGATCTCGGCGGCAAAATCGGGATAGTCCTGATGCATGCCCGCAAAGGCATAGCATTCCAGTCCGTGACGGCGCGCCGTCTGCATGGCGTTCACCACGTGGTCGTTCACCTTTTGCACCTGATGTGCATTGGTGGCGACCGCCAGCAGGAAAAAGCCGCTGACACCGCAGGACAGCGCCTGCCGCTCCAGATCCTCATACGTTCCCTTTGCGTGTACCGTAAACTGATAAAACCGCCCTAAGCTCTCGGTGGCGCGATCCGCGATCGCCTCCGGATAGATATGCACGTGGGCATCGATTATTTTCTGCGTATTTTGCGCCGTTTGCTTCTCCTGCATGCTTTGCACCCTTTGTCCTTTGCCGTTTTCCCTCACCGTCGGATCGGGGAGATCTCCCCGCCGCGCCGAATATCGGGCGGCTGTCGACCGTCCGCCGTCCCTCTTTCACGGAAAAACAGCGGAAGTCACGATGACCTCCGCTGTCGTCCGTTGTATGGAAATTACTTCAATTCCACAACTGCGCCGGCTTCCTCGATCTGCTTCTTGAGAGCCTCAGCCTCGTCCTTGGAAACGCCCTGCTTGATCTCCTTCGGAGCAGCCTCAACCAGATCCTTTGCGTCCTTCAGACCCAGACCGGTGATCTCGCGAACAACCTTGATTACGTCGAGCTTCTTCGCGCCGATCTCCTTCAGGATGACGTCGAACTCGGTCTTCTCCTCAGCAGCGGGAGCAGCAGCGCCTGCAGCGCCTGCAACTGCAACGGGAGCAGCGGAAACGCCGAACTTCTCCTCGATTGCCTTAACCAGGTCAGCCAGTTCCAGAATGGTCAGACCTTCAATCATTTCAATAATCTGCGTGGACTTCTCGTTAGCCATTTTCAGTATCCTCCGTAAAAATAGTTTCGTTTTGATTTGTTTTCCGCACACAACGGCGGAATTTCATCCGCATCTCATGCGGACACGGGTCGTTCCGCATTGACGGAACGGGTACAGCGGGAAATTACTCTGCTGCGGGTGCTTCTGCGGCTGCTTCGCCGCCCTTGTCCACCATAGCCTGCAAAGCATAAGCCAGACTGTAGAGCGGACCCATCAGGCTGCCCATGATCTTGCCGATGAGGACTTCCTTGGAAGGAATGTCCGCCAGCTCGCAAACGCCTGCCTGATCCAGAACAGCGCCGTCCAAAAAGCCTGCCTTGATATCGAACGTAGGGATCTTCTCCGCATATTCCTTGATGATCTTGGCGGGAGCAATGGGATCGCTGCTGATTGCAATTGCGGTCATGCCGTTGAGCTGAGACTTCAACTCACCGTAGCCCAACTCGTCGCAGGCACGGGAAATCATGGTATTCTTGTATACCTTGTACTCAACATTGGCTTTACGCAAAGCGGCACGCAACTTGGTATCGTCGTCCACGGTGATACCGGTGTAGTCCACCAGAACGCCCGAGCTTGCATTGCGCATCTTCTCCACCAGCTCGGAAAGCATTGCCTGCTTCTGAGACAAAATGGCTGCACTTGGCATAAATGTCACCTCCGGGTAAAATTTGGTTGTTCTTTTACAAACAAAAAACTCCGTGCAGTCGGTTCCAAACCGCCGCCGGAGGACGCATATTTCCGTATCGCCCCGCATAAAAATAACGGAACGTGAAGTACACTCCTCGGCTGGATTTCTGTTGCCGCATGCGGCAACAACCGGCTGTCTTTGGATTACCTGTGCATTGTACCACACATTCCCTTGTCTGTCAAGCCCTTTTTCAAACTTTTTTCGATTCGGCGCTCATTTCGCGCCGCACCGTAGATTTTATGCCGCCGGAGGTCGTATGTCCGCTTTTCGCATCCATCACACGGTACTGCCCTTTGCCGTGTGCCTGTGTCTGCTCACGCCCCTGCCGCGCCTTTTGGGGATCCTGTGCGCCGTGCTCCTGCATGAGGCGGGACATTTTGCGGCGATCGCCCTGTGCCGCGCGCACATCACCTCGGTGATCGTGCTCCCCTTCGGCGCGCAGATCAATACCCGTCTCACCTCGCCCGCCGCCGAATCTCTCATTTCCGCGGCAGGGTGTGTGACGAATCTTCTGTGCGCCCTGCTCTTTTCCCGCCTGTTTCCGAATTTCGCGGGCTATTCCCTTGCGCTCGGCGTTCTGAATCTCCTGCCCGTTCACGGACTGGACGGCGGGGTGCTTCTTGAAAACCTGCTCCTATGGCGGCTGTCCCCGCCGCGCGCCGAGGCGGTCAGCCGCGTCGTGTCGTGCGTGACCCTGTTCTTCCTCTGGGCGGCGTCGGCATATTTTATACTGACCGAGACTGCAAATCTTTCCCTTTTCCTGCTATGCGTGTTCCTGTTTTTTCAGAGCAGTTTTTCGGGCTGACCCGCATCTGCGTCGTTTGATGCGAATAAAAACGGACGCCTGCCGCATTTCCGTTGAAGGAAGCACGATCGGTGTCCGTTTCAATATTTGACCTTTTTCAGTTCACAAATTCACGGTAAATGGCTTGCATGGCGCGGGGCAGATCGTTTTCCGCCACGCCGATGATGATATTCAGCTCGGACGAGCCTTGGTCGATGATGCGAATGGAAATGTCCGCATTCGCAATGGCGGTGAAGATGCGCGCGGCGACGCCTTTTTCGTTTTTCATGCCGCGTCCCACCACAGCCAGAAGGGCGATACCCTCCTCCACCACCACGGTCTCGGGATTCACAAGATTGCAGATATTGTTCAGGATCGCTTCCTTATGGTCGCGCAGATCCCGATCGTTGATCACCACGCTCATGGTATCGATGCCCGAGGGCAGATGCTCAAAAGAGATCTTCTGCTTTTCCAGTACCTCGAGCACCCGTCTGCCAAATCCCAGCTCGGAGTTCATCATGTCCTTTTCCACCGTGAGCACCGCAAAGCCGCGTTTTCCGGCGATCCCCGTGATGATGCCGCAATCGTCATCGACGGGCGGTGTGGACACGATCATGGTGCCGTGATCCTGCGGACGGTTGGTATTGCGGATATTGATGGGAATGCCCGCAAAGCGCACGGGGAAAATGGAATCCTCATGCAGAACGGTCGCGCCCATGTAGGAAAGCTCGCGCAGTTCGGTGTAGGTGATGGTGTGCATGACGCGCGGATTTTCAATAATGCGCGGATCTGCCATCAAAAAGCCCGAAACATCGGTCCAGTTTTCGTACAGGTCGGCGTTTGCGGCACGCGCCACAATGGAGCCTGTGATATCCGATCCGCCGCGCGAAAAGGTGCGTATGGTATCATTGGGCATGGCGCCGTAGAAGCCCGGGATGACCGCGTTATAATGGCGGCTGAGGACATCGTGCAACATCGAATTGGTGCGCTCGGCATCCAGCGTTCCGTTCTCCGCAAAGAAAATGACGTCGGCAGCATCGATGAAGTCAAAGCCCAATGCGCAAGCCAGCACCTTACCGTTGAGGTACTCGCCGCGCGATGCCGCGTAATCGCGTCCCGCCTTATGCACCATGGCATTTTTGATGGTGGCAAATTCCCGATCCAGATCGATATCCAAGCCCAGCCCCGAAACGATATCGCGGTAGCGGGAGGCGATCTTCTCAAAGAATTCGTCGATCGGCTTGCCGAGCGTCGCCATCTCATAGCATTCATACAGCAGATCGGTAACCTTTTCGTCGCCGGAAAAGCGTTTTCCGGGCGCGGACGGCACCACATAGCGGCGCTCCGGCTCTGCGCGGATGATATCGATTACTTTTTTGAACTGTTCGGCATCCGCCAAGGAACTGCCGCCGAATTTTACGACCTTGATCTTTTCTGTCAGCACGGTTCTGTTCTCCGTTTTCTTCTTAGTATCATTCATTATAGAGGGTATTTTGCGCGGTGTCAATACCGATTTTCCACAAATCGGAGGTCAAGCCGCGCCCATGCGGCATACAATCCCCACTAACAGGATATGCAGGCAAAGAAAGAGCGGCACACACACCGAAAAGCGGAGGTGAAGGGTCTTATGCCGAAACAGGACGATCCCGCCGAGCGCCCCCACCGATCCCATGGCAAAGGAGCACAGGAGCAGGGTCTTTTCCGGAATGCGCCACAGGCGGTGCTTCGCCTTATATTTATCCGCGCCGTACAGGATCAGCACAAAAAGATTCCACACAGCCAAAACACAGCCGACGATCAGCTTCTGCTCCCAAAGGAACGCGCACACAGCATGCACGGTTTCCATACATCTCACCCCTCTTTGACGGAGAACCGACATGCGGGATCTCCGACCGCAAACTCAAAGTGTCCCCGTAAAGAATAACGTCGGTCAGGTTGCTCTGACCGACGTTATTCTTGCTTTCCCGTTTTTTGAAAGGACGCCGATTATTTCTTTTTCTTGGAGGTGTTACGGGGAACCAGCAAAATCACAGCGACCACAGCGCCTGCAGCGATCGCCACGGCAACAACGATGCCGATGATGTTGGAAACATTGGACACACCGGTGGAAGCGGCGGTGGTGGATGCCGCTGTGGTGGATGCGGCGGTGGTGGATGCGGCAGTGGTGTTTGCCGTTGTTCCGCTGCCGGCGGCGGTATCGCCCGCGGTCTCTTCAGCCGTAGTCTCTGCAGAGGTCTCGGGTTCGGCGGAAGTCTCATCCGCGAAAACGGAAACAGAGAGCAGTGCTGCCAGCATGAGAACTGCGCAGAATACCGCAATCAGACTCTTGATATGTTGTTTCATCATAATTACAATCCTTTCTGAATAACAGACCCCATGTTGCAATGAAAAAACAAGCGCGGTCTGTGATGTTCAAAACAAATTCATTGTACACGCTAAATATTTATGAGATGTGAACAAAGAGGCAACATTGCGTAAAAATAATCTAATATTCAGTTAAAAATAGTATGTTATAGTGGATTGTAAGGAAAGATACCCAAAAAAGGAGAGCCGCGATGGAGCAAAAACGCTTTACCAAAAACGACGAAGGATTCATCTGCGGGCACTGCGGATACGCCGTCCCGCCCCTCGGATACACCTCGCGCAACCACTGTCCGAAGTGTCTGTATTCCCTGCACGCCGACGAAAACCCGGGCGACCGCGCCAGTGAATGCCACGGGCTGATGCGCCCTCTGCGCGCAGATCCCGACCCCAAAAAGGGCTTTGTGATTACCCATATCTGTGAGCGCTGCGGCGCTGTCAGAAGAAACAAGGCGGCATCGGACGACGACCGCCGTCTCCTCATCGCCCTCACCGCAGGAAATACCGGAAATACATGACCACACGGGTGCGGCGACGCTCGGGCGCGGTATATCCGCATCGGGTGTGCGGCACATCGCCCGCGTCGGGCAGGCTCGGCTTGCCGCGCCTGTTGGGCGGCGGCACGGTGCAGATCAAACTGTACCCGCAGACTGCCGTGCCGCCCCGTGCCGTCCGCCGCAGGCGGACGGCACCCGACACGGGATACCGAAACCGCAGGCAAAAAGATACCGTATGGCAGGACACCACCGTGCCCGCATACGGTATTTTTGCGTATATACGCCCCCGCGGCATATGCCCTTCGTTGCTCAGCGTCGGAAGGTCACTGTGACCGTAGTCCCTTTTCCCACCGCGCTCTTCATGTCGATCTCGGCATTGTGATACATTGCGGCATGCTTGACAATGGACAGCCCCAGACCCGTGCCGCCCGACTTCTTGGAGTGACTCTTATCCACACGGTAGAACCGCTCAAACACCCTTGACTGATGCTCAGGCGCAATGCCGATGCCCGTGTCGCGCACGGTCAGAACGACCGTCTCGGACGTCTGCGCGACGTGCACCTCCACACTGCCGTTCTCCACATTGTACTTAATGGCGTTTTCGCACAGATTGTACACGATCTCATACAAAAGCCGCCGCACGCCCGTCACCCGACCGTCGTCGCCCGACGCCGAGATCGAAACATGCTTCTGCTCCGCCTCCTGTGCCAGAGACGACACCGCCTCCTGCGAAAGTGCAAGCAGGGAGACCTCTTCGGTCTGCATCTGCACGCCCTCATCGAGCTGAGACAGGCGTATGATATCGTTGACCAAGGCAAGCAGACGCGCCGCCTCGGTGCGGATGTGCCCCACAAAGCGCGGCATATCCTCGGGCTGAACCAAGCCGTTCTCCATCAGATCGGCACTGCCGATGATGGATTGCAGAGGCGTTTTCAGCTCATGGGATACATTGGCGGTAAATTCGCGGCGGTTGCGCTCGGCATTTGCCTGCTCGGTCACATCAAAGGCAAGCAGAACCACACCGAGAGCGGCGCCGTCCGAGGAAATGCGGCTGACGTCAAACTGATACTCCCGTCCGTTCTTTTCGGCGCGCACCTCGGCATGACCGTTTTCCATCGCCGATTCGATGGCAAGGTTCACGTCGTGACGGCGGTCGACCTTGAGGAAATCCTCACCCACGCAGGAATCGTCTGTCTCAAAAACGGTCTGCGCCGCAGGGTTGATGCTCAGGACGCGGTGATTGCGGTTCAGGAGCACAAGGCCCTCCCGCATGCTGGATGTCACCTGCGCGAATTCCTCCCTGCTTTGGCGAAGATCGTGCAGTCTGTCCTCAATTTCCTTGTGCTGATCGTGGATGCGGCGGAGCAAGGGCGCCAGCTCCTCGTATGCGTCGTTCTCCAGAGGATGCTCTAAGTCGAGACGGTTCAGGGGATCCGTCACCTTCTTCGCCATCCGTTTTGCCATAAGCACGGCGAAAATGACCGACACCACCAAAATTACCAAGATCCACCGCAGCATGCCCATCATCAGGACAGCCATGGACGCACCCGAAACCGCGATGCGTAGTACCGTGCCGTCGGATAGCAAAACCGCCTCATAATAGTTCATCTCGGTCAGCGTGGACGATTTTCTCGACCCGTTGCCCTTGCCCGTTTGCAGTGCCTCGCAGATCTCCTCACGGTCGAGGTGATTATCCATGGTCGCGGCATCTGCCTCCGAGTCATACAGAACGGTGCCGTCCGACGCCACCAGGGTCAGACGGTATTCCCCGTCCGAGACCTGCTCCAGATATTCCACACCCATGCGCTCGGTAGCGACGGCGGCTAAGGAAAGCTCGTCGATAAGCTGTTTTTCCCGCACGTTGCCGAAATAGTTGAACAGGGACACGGAAATTGCCACAAAGCTCGCCAAAAGCACTGCCGTGGACACCGCTAAAACAGACCATAAAATTCGTTTTTTCATAGCTTCACAACTGTCTGCCCGCAACGTCGGCGCACTGCCGACACAAACAGACAGCCAAACCCCTTCCCAAGATGGTAACGGTGCAGACGCTTCACGCTTCGGGCGCAAAGCGGTATCCGACCTGACGCACGGTCTCGATACGGTCGCCGTACCCGCCCAGCTTCACGCGCAGGGTTCGGATATGCATGTCCACCGTGCGGCTTTCTCCGATGTAATCGTCGCCCCAGATCTCACGGTAGAGCTGATCGCGGGTAAATACCGTGCCGGGGTGAGAAAGAAACAGACGAAGCAGTTCGTACTCCTTAAAGGTGAGACTGACCCGCGCGCCGTCCGCCGTCACGACCCTCTCCTCCTGATTGAGGCAAAGACCGCCCGCCGTCAACAGCTTTTGCTCATTTTTGGGCTTGCACCGACGCAGAACCGCCTTCACGCGGGACAGCATTTCCATCATGCCGAAGGGCTTGACCAGGTAATCGTCCGCCCCCAGATCCAGTCCCTGCACCTTGTCGAATTCCGTGCCCTTTGCCGTGGCTAAGATCACCGGAATGTCGCACAGCTCAGCGGATTCCTTGAGCCGACGGAGCAATTCGATGCCGTCGATCCCCGGGAGCATCACATCCAAAAGTATCAGCTCGGGCTTGATTTCCTTGGCACTCTTGACCGCCTGCCAAAAGGAGTCGCCGTCCTCAAAGCCGCGGGCGGCAAGTCCCACGGAGGTCAGCGCATACACCTCGATA
>CABUHM010000023.1:0-12837 GCA_902491355.1 uncultured Eubacteriales bacterium | reverse complement strand
TCCGCCATAGCCGGAGTTGACCGACCAGATGGTGTTGTCCTCGGGGAAGTGAACAATATAGCGGTTCTCTTCGTCCAGATCGGCGCGTGCGTGCAGACCCTTAATAAAGTCAGGGCTGTCACCTAAAGCATCGATGACTTTTTTGCCTGCGCGGGTCATGATGAGCATGTTCAGGACGACGTAGATGGAGTCGGTCAATTCAATGCCGATCTTGGCAAAGTCGGAGCCGACGACGCCCATGGAATAAGGAATGACGTACATGGTCTCGCCCTTCATGGAGCCGCGGTACAGCTTCGACAGCTTTTCGTAGCATTCCTTGGGATCCATCCAGTTATTGATATTGCCGGCGTCCTCTTTCTTGCGGGTGCAGATGAAGGTTCTGTTCTCTACACGGGCAACGTCGTTGACGGCGGTTCTGTGTAAAAAGCAGTTCGGAAGCAGTTCCGGATTCAGACGGATCATTTCTCCGGTTGCGCATGCCTCTTCCCGCAGTGCGTTGGTCTGCTCCTCGGAGCCGTCAATCCACACAATTTTGTCGGGTTGGGTCATTTCCGCCATTTCGGCAATCCAGTTATTGACATACTTGTTGTTTGTCATATGGTGAATCTCCTTTTGATATTTTTTAACGTATACATTGTATCACGTTTGGAAGTTATTTACAAGTCCAAAATACCGATTTTGTCAGAATTCACATTTTTTTCACGCTTTGTCCGAATTTGGAAGCGGCTTTTGGGCACAGTACAGAAAAGCTCGGTGTCAGCAGACGAAATTTATGTCCTTGCCGCGCACAGTGCGTCTGCCAGCGCGGCAAATTGTGCGATCGACATGGTTTCGCCGCGCACATTCGGGGACAGACCGCATCTTTGTACGGCATCGGTCAGCTCCTGCTTTCCATAGCTGCTCAGGCCCGAGGACAGCGCGTTGAGCAGGGTCTTTCGCCGCTGACCGAACGCCGCGCGGACGACGTTGAGCATGAGCGCCTCGTCCTGCGGGACAACGGGCTTGGTGTCGTAGAGACGTATCTGCATCACGGCGGAATCGACCTTGGGGCGCGGCATAAAATTGCCTGCCGACACGGTGAACAGACGGGTTGCTTTTCCGTAGTAGGACAGAACGGCGGTCACTGCACCGTAGGCGTCGTCGCCGGGAGCGGCGCAGAAGCGGTCGGCGACCTCCTTTTGCACCATCACGGTAATACTGCGGATGGGTAAGCCCGATTGCAGAAAGCGCATAAGAATGGGTGTAGTGATATTATACGGCAGATTTGCGCAAATCAAAACAGGCTGATTGTGAAAATATTCCTGCCATATTTTGGCAAGATCGGCTTTCATGGCGTCGCAGGAGAGCAGGGTGAAATTATCTTTGCCCGCCATGGTCTCCTCCAATACGGGGATCAAGCCGCGGTCGATCTCTAAGGATACGACACGGTCGGCGCGGTCGCAAAGCTCCTGCGTCAGACAGCCGATGCCGGGACCGATCTCCAGCACGTAGCGCGGTGCGGCAGCGTTTTCGAGGGCGCACTCCGCAATGCGACGTGGGATCGCTTCGTTGGTCAGAAAGTTCTGACCGAATTGCTTCTGAAACTGCAAGCCGTGACGGGTCATAACGTCGCGGATCACGGACAAATTGGTTAAATTCATAGAAAATCTCCGATGCGGCTGATGCGAGAACCGTTCCCCGCGATCTCCGCGATCGGAAAAAGCGCGGGGAAACGAAGGAAAGTTGCACATAAGCTCTTGACTTTTTGAAAAAAATGTGATATACTGCACAGGTAATGTGAATATGCTAATGTGGCTCAGTTGGTAGAGCAGTTGATTCGTAATCAACAGGTCGAGGGTTCGAGTCCCTCCATTAGCTCCAAGGTCGGCGGAATCTGTTTGGGTTCTGCCGATTTTTCGTTCCGTCCATGGCGGGCGCGGCGGCACAACGATATCATGATACCATGTCTGCCTCGGTTTGTCAATGTCTGCGCATAATGCTCTTCTACATAAAATAAAACAGACGGGGATGCGGTTCCGACGAACGGCATCCCCGTCTGTGTCTCGGGATCGGATGGGCACCGATCTCAGGTGTTCTTCATCACAATGGTCTCGACGGTGTCGGCAATGTGCTCGCACGCATCGGCGCAGTTCTCCAGGGAGTTCAGGATCTCGCGCCAGCCGAGGTTGGTCAGGCAGTCCTTGCATTCCTCGTTCAGACGGCGGCGTGCGTCGATATATAGCTTGTCGCACAGCTCCTCGTCGTGTCCGATGTCCCAGATCTTGTCGCGGAGCGCGTTTTCCTTCTTGAAGTGCTCGAGATCGTCGATCAGATCGCAGGTCTTTTTACAGCAGGAGGCAAGGCGGTCTGCAAATTCCACGGCGTCCGGACGCATCGTGTCGATATCGTTCATGTAGAAGCGCTGAAGCACCTCTTCCGCGCCGTCTGCAACGTCGTCGATCTTTGCGCTCAGCTCTGCCAGATCTTCACGGTCGATGGGGGTCACAAAGGCGCGTGCAAGCGCGGTGATCATCTGGTGCTTGGTATCGTCCGCACCGCGCTCGAGGTCGTGCATCTTATCGAGCATCTCAGGCAGCCGCTCACGGTCATAGCTATGCCGACATTCTGCAAGGTATTCGGTCATCTGACAGCACTGCTTTACCGCAGTGGCGAGGTTTTCGTAGTAAAACCGATCTGATTTGTTAGCCATAAAAGTGTTTCCTTTCCGCTTAGAACAGCCACATAAATAGTTTTGTCATTAAAAATCCGATCAATCCGCAACCGGGAAAAGTCAAGATCCAGGTCAGCGCCATGTCCTTGACAACGCCGAGATTGACGTTGGAAAGGCGTCTTGCCGCGCCCACCCCCATGATTGCGGTGGTTTTTGCGTGCGTCGTGGACACCGGAATGCCGAAAATGGAGCTGAGGAGCAGGGAGAACGAAGCAGCAATGTCGGCGGAGAAGCCCTGATATTTTTCCAGCTTCACCATATCCATGCCCACGGATTTAATGATCTTCTTCCCGCCGATGGCAGTGCCTGCCGCCATGACCAAAGAGCAGAGGATCATCAGCCAGAGCGGGATCGAAATGGTGTTGCCGGGGGTCTGTCCGTTGACTAAAATCATACTCAGCAGGATAACGCCCGCGAATTTCTGACCGTCCTGTGCGCCGTGCATAAAGCTCATTGCCGCCGCACCGGCGATCTGCGCGCCGCGGAAAATCTTTTCGGTCCTGGAACGTACGACATTCCGGAACAAAACCATGACGAGCTTGCATACAATATAACCGAGGACAAAGCCGATGACCACCGAAATGGCAAGACCGTACAGTACCTTGACCCATTCCGAGCCGTTTACACCGTCCAGACTGCCGTGCAGTGCGATTGCAGCACCGGTCAGACCTGCGATCAGGGCGTGGCTTTCGCTCGTGGGGATGCCGAAGTACCATGCGAGGGTCGCCCACACCACAATGGCGAAGAGCGCCGCGCTCAGGGCTACCACGGCTTCGTGTGACTGGGTGCCGAAGTCCACCATACGGGTGATGGTCTCAGCAACCGTCGAGTTGATCAACGACATGACAAATACGCCGAAAAAGTTAAAAACGGCTGCCATTATAATGGCGGGACGCGGACGCATGCATCGCGTGACCACGCAGGTGGCTATGGCGTTGGGAGCGTCCGTCCAACCGTTGACCAGAATGACACCGAGGGTCAGGATGACGGCGGTCAGCAGAAGGGGCTGATCCAGACACTGTCGCCAGAATTCTGCAAGTGAAATATCCATGCAACTAACCTTTCTTCATTTTACACATTTGACTCTTTTCTATCTCTACAACGGCAGAATACCATAGAATTGCAAAATTCGATTTCATGTTTTTGTAAAATCCTTGTAAAGTCAGGGGACGGGGAATATTGCCGCACGGCGGCTCACAGCTCGTCCAGGGTCAGCGAGAAGGTGGGGAGCACGTTCTTGCAGAACCATGCAAGCTCCGGCGAGCCGAGCTTTTTCATGGCTTCCGCCGTGGAGAGCTTTGCCTGACGGAACTCCGTGTTTCCGCTCTTTTCTTCCTCGATACATTTAATGTAGGCGGATAATTTGTCCGCAGCTTTTACCAAAAGGCAAACCTCGGGATCGTCTGACAGCAAAAGCGGCATATAGGCATGACGGAGGGACGGCGGGAGCTTGGACAGGAGAGCGGTCACCGCGTTGTCCTCCATGGCGTGGTAATTGTCGCGGATGGCATCGTTATAATACTTCACGGGTGTGGGAAGGTCGCCTGTAATGACCTCGGACGCGTCGTGATACAGTGCAGTGAGGGCGACGCGCGCCGTGTCGTAATGCTTGCCGAAATGTGCATTGCCGATCTCTGCCAGTGCATGCGCCAAAACTGCGGTGTCCGCAGAGTGCTCACGCAGGTTTTCCTCGGAAAAATTGCGCATCAGTCCCCAGCGCTTGATATATTTTTGGCGGAAAAGCAGGGCATAAAACGTGTTATTCAAAAAAAGACCTCCGTTCGTCGGAAAAACGCATTCCGTAAAAGTGCACGCTGTCAAAAAGCTGTAACCTGTCCGTTCAATTGTAGCATAAACGAATCCGTGTGTCAAGGTGAAAATCCGACGGTTTGTTCACGGAAATGTAACGAAATTGAGTGTGTCAAGATTGACGAAATTTCGGCAAAAAGTTTGTTGAAAATGACTTTTTCGGCTTTTTTGACTTGAAAACGCTCCATATCTCGACATAAAATTGAAGTTAAACTATATTTACTCGAATTTTGTGAATTAAGCCGAATAATACGTAAATACGCGCCGTTTTGCGAATTTCGCTTTTGTGACATATAAATGGCAAAATGACGAAATTTTGACGTCAAAATCGGTTGTCGACGGTCGGGAATCTGGGAAAACGGGCGGCGGAAACGGGCGTTTTGCCGCAGAAAATACGGTCGAATTTTCCAGTCGCTATTGACAATGAAAACTTGCTATGGTATTATGTTACTATTAAAACCAAGCGTGTGCCCGTTTGCGCCCTGCGGCTCGTTTGCTCCGCATCGAAAGGGTGTTTCGGCACTTTTAACATGATACGACACCTCCCGTGTCCCGGCGGGAGTGTTCTCGGCAGACAATGTGCAAAATCGATTGGTTTCAGTCTTGGAGGAAAACTCATGGAAAAATCACTGTTTTCGAGGATCGCGGCGGGCATTCTGTCCTTCTCGATCCTGGCTACCGGTATGGGCTCGGCGACTGCTTCGTTCGCCGCGGATTCCGCCGGTTCTTCGGACAGCGGCGAGCAGAGCGAGGATCTCGGCTATCACCGCACGCCCGAAGAGATCAAGGCGCTCATCGGCGCTGATTCTTACATTAATTATAACTTAAAGTACAAGGACATCCCGGATGCAAAGTCCTCGATCATCCTGTACGGCAAGGACTACGATCCGGAGGGGACGACGGCGGATGTCGAGGTGAAAAAGGCTTCGAGCTATCAGTCTGTGAATTCGGTCGGCGATCCGGAAGGGAAGGGCGACTACGATGTGCTCTTCACGCCGAACTCCGGCAAGGTCAGCTGGACGGTCGAAATCCCCGAGGATGCCCGCTACGCCATGCGGATCTGCTACTACAACACCGCCGGCACCAACACGACCATCGAGCGTATGGTGTTTATCGACGGACAGCTCCCCTTCTCCGAGACGCGTTACCTGTATTTCCCGCGTATGTGGGAATATCAGTTGACCGAGTATACCGATGATGACGGCAATACCTATCGGGACTTTGACCACGATGTCAACGGGAATGACATCCGTCCCGTCCGTACCGAGGTTTTCGGCTGGGAAACCTATTATCTGCGTGACTGGCTGGGCTACACCATCGATCCGTTTGAATTCTACCTCTCCGCCGGCACCCATACCATTACCTTGGATGCCGCGCGCGAGAACATGGTCATCGCTTACATAGAGTTGTATCCGTATGCCGAAGAGATGCCGTATGAGGAATTCCTCAAACAGCACGAGAACGAGATTGTACGTTCCGAAGAAAATGCTTGAACAGCATTATCAGTTTGAGAATCCGGATACGGTTTCCATGCAGATGATCTTCCCTGCAAACGACCGCACCTCTGCGATCACCGAGCCGCAGGATCCCGCAGTGATCAAGTACAACATTCTGGACGTGAGCACCGTGGGTCAGTTCATGCGGTACACCGTAACGGTTCCCAAGGCGGGGTTGTATAAGGTTGCAACCCGTTTCCGTCAGAATTCTCTGATCGGTATGTACACCTCGCGCCGTATCCGCATCAACGGTGAGGTACAGTTCCGCGAGGCAAGCTACTGCCGCTTCATGTATGATACTGCATTCCAGTCCGCGAACCTCAACAACGGCGATCAGGAGTTTTACTTCTATTTTGAAGAAGGCGAAAACACCGTCGAGTTTGAAGTGGTGCTCGGTGAGATGGTCGATTATGTCTATGACATTCAGCAGACCATCCTGAAATTGCAGGAGGCCTACGAGAAGATTCTGCAGATCACCGGACCTACTCCCGACCCTTACCGTGAATACGGCTTCTCCCGTCTGGTTCCCTCCGCGCTGTACACCTTTGCAAATGCGGCAAACACCCTGTACGACATTGCGGACGATATCCGTGCAAACACCAAGTCGACGGGCGACCAGGTGCAGGCTCTGGAAATGTACGCATCCCTGTTCCGCAAGGTTGCGCTGGATGAATCCACTCTGGCTTCTAACTTTGTTAACATTAAAAACTATACGGTCAACCTGAGTAACTGGCTGTACTCCGCACTGTCTCAACCCTGCAAGCTGGACTTTTTCACCATTCAGGCGGAAGGCGATGAAACGCCTCAGGCAGTTACCACCTTTCTCCAGGCGGCATGGTTTGAGATTCGCGCGTTTGTCATGAGCTTTTTCATGGACTACACCACCATCGCTTTCAAGGGCGATACCAAGGAAGACCCGACTGCCGACCTGACCATCTGGAACACCACCGACCGCGAGACCGCGCTGATCCTGCGCCGCGTGATCGATACGAGCTTCACTGCGCAGACGGGATATACGGTAACGATCAAGGTTATTGCCGCAGGATTGCAGGAAGCGATCCTGGCGGGCATCGGACCGGACATCTCATTCATGAGCTCCACCGATACCGTGACATGGGGTCTGCGTACCGCCGTCGAGGATCTGACAAAGTTCGATACCTTTGATGAAGTGGTCAACGGCGACCGATTTGCGCCGTGTACCCTCAGACCTCTGCAAATGACTGTTCCCACCGATTCGGGCGAGACCGTGCTCAAGACCTTCGGCTTGCCGGTGTCCTTCACGTTCTCTATGATGTTCTACCGTATTGACACGCTCTCCGAGCTTAACATTCAGGTTCCCGAGACGTGGGACGACCTCATCGATGTCATTTCGGTTCTGCAGAACAAGAACCTCGAGGTCGGTCTGCCCACCGATTCCTACGGTGCAACCTCCCTCTTCATGTATCAGAGCGGCGTTGAAATGTACCGCGACGACGGCAAGGCGATCAATCTCGATAACAACAATGCACTGTCTGCATTTGAGACCCTGACCAACTTCTACACCAAATACGGCTGTAACGTTTCCTGGGATGTGTCCCGTTTCCGTACCGGCGAGGTTCCGATCATTATTCAGGATGCAATTTCCGGATACAATACCCTGATGACCTTCTACGATCTGCGTGGACTTTGGGAAATGGCGCCCATCCTCGGCACACGTCGGGACGACGGCTCCATTGACCGCACCTCCATGTCCGGTGTTTCCTCTATTATTATCCCGAGAGGCGCACAGGATCCGCAGAAGAGCTGGGAGTATCTGGACTGGTACACTTCTTACACGGCACAGAAGCTCCTGATCAATGAGACCATCGCAGTTTCTCAGCCCACCACTAAGGTTGCTTCCTCCAATCTGCAGGCGCTTCTGGAGGAGCCCTGGACCACCATTGAGCGCGCAGCAATTGAGACGCAGCTCAAGGAGCTTGCTTCGATTCCGGAATATCCGGGCGGATACATTGTTCCTACCTACGTTGGCTATGCATTCAGCGATGTTTACAACAACGGTACAGATGCTTCCACCGCAATGCTGGATCGTATTTTGGATATCAACAAGGAGTTAACGCGTAAACGGAAAGAATTTAATATGGATGTTTACGAATATTGACCCCAAGCATCGACGTCAGCGATAGAAAATACGCCGAACGGGGAAGACCGCTTTTTTCCCGCCTGCGGCGCACGAAAAGGAGAAACAGAATATGCCTGATATCACGGCACAAAAGCAAGAGCCGGCTGTTGAGAGGGTGAAACAGAAAAAGGATATGTCCAAATTCCGTTGGACGCTGCATGAGATGCACATGAAGCGCGTCGGTTACTTCATGGTGCTCCCCTTCCTGATTATGTTTATCACCTTTACGGTATTGCCGGTCATCGTGTCCATCGCACTCAGCTTCACCTCCTTCAACATGTTGGAGTGGCCGAAGTTTGTAGGTCTGGACAACTATATCCGCATGTTTTTGGAAGATGACCTGTTCATGACCGCCTTCAAGAACACGCTTATGTTCGCAATCACCACGGGACCGCTTTCCTATGCGATCTCCTTCCTTCTGGCATGGTTCATCAATGAGCTGTCGCCTAAGATGAGAGCCTTTGTCACGGTTATCTTCTATGCACCGTCTATTTCCGGCTCGGTGTACCTGATCTGGACCATCTTGTTTGAAGGCTCCATTTACGGTTACGTCAACGGCTGGCTCCTGAAGCTCGGCTTTATCGATTCCCCCATCCTGTTCTTCCAGAACGCAAGCTATCTGGTTCCGCTTTGTATCATCATTTCTCTCTGGACATCGCTCGGTACCGCGTTCCTTGCATTCATTGCCGGTCTGCAGACCGTGGACCGTCACCTGTATGAGGCGGGCGCTGTGGACGGAATCAAAAACCGTTGGCAGGAACTGTGGTACATTACCCTGCCTAAGATGAAATCGCAGTTGATGTTCGGTGCCGTGCTTTCCATCACCGGTGCATTCGGCTTCGGCGGCATCGTTACCGCACTGGTCGGCTCTGCATACTCGGTCGACTACTGTGCATGGACCCTGACCCACCATCTGAGTGAGTACATGGGTTTTGAGTTCGGCTACGCATCCGCCATTTCGGTGGTACTCTTCCTTCTGATGCTTGGCTCAAACAAGCTCGTTCAAAAAATACTTTCAAGGGTGGGACAATGACATGAAGAAACTACGAGTCAGAAAACACGCCGTTGTCCTGAACCGCTCTGTCGGCGGCGACACGGGTATTACCGTCATTCTTGTCATCATGGCAATTTTTATGTTCCTGCCGATGTGGTACACGCTGATCACCTCCATCAAGCCCCTCGGTGAGTTGAACATGACCCCTCCGCGTTTTTACGTCATGAAGCCGACCTTCAAGAACTATATCGACCTTTTCACCAACATCAATGCAACCTGGGTGCCGATTTCCCGCTACATCTTTAATACCATCTTCATCTCTGTTATGAGTACCACGGGATGTCTGCTCCTCGGTTCCATGTCCGCATACGCAATTTCCAAGGTTCGTTTCCCGGGTTACAACTTCGTTATGAACCTCATTGTGTACTCCCTGATGATCTCGTCCACGGTCACCGGTATTGCAAACTTCTTCGTATACGTGCTTTTGGGGTGGCTGAATACATACACGATATCCATTGTGCCTGTATGGGCTTCGACACTGGGTCTGTACCTGATGAAGAACTTCATCGACGACGGCATTTCCGATGAGATGATTGAGGCGGCGCGTATCGACGGCGCAAAGGAATTTTATATTTACCTCAACATCGTTATGCCTCTGGTCAAGCCTGCATGGCTGACACTGATCGTTACCACGTTCCAGCAGGTTTGGAACGCAGGCGCATCGGGCTATGTGTGGAGTGAACAGCTCAAGACCTTTAACAGCGCAATCAGCACCGTGATCTCGGTCAGCCAAGGTGCAGGTTCCGCGGCGATCGTTCTGATGATGGCTGTGCCGATTACGGTTTTCGTGATTTCCCAGAGTAACATCGTGGAAACCATGGCATCCTCCGGTATGAAGGATTAAGAGAGGAGGAACAGTATGAAATTGAAGAAAAAGTATCTGCCCGCGCGCATTCTGATTGCTCTCCTTGCAGTTCTCCTCCTTGCCGGCGGTGCGGTTCCCGTTTATGCCGCAGCATATCAGACCTATACCTATTCCATTAACGGCGATGTGCTTCTTTCGCCGGATGCATATACGCCCGAGCGGACGATCCATTCCGCCGATCTTGATATTGAAGGCGAGTTGAATACGCCCAAGGATATCGTGGTCGACAGCAACAACAACGTGTACATCGCGGATACCGGTAATAACCGCATTCTTGCATTTACCGAGTATTTCAACTTCCGCTTCGAGATCTCAAAGTTCGTCAACGGCGAGGGTGTGGACGATTCCTTCTCCAACCCCAGCGGATGCTTTGTGACCGACGATTCCATTTACGTTGCCGATACCGATAACAAGCGTATCGTGGTGTTCGACCTGAAAGGCAACTTCAAGCGGATCTTTGAGGAACCCCGCGCCGACGTTATGCCGGACGATTCGGTTTACCGCCCCATTGCTCTTGCCGTGGACAGCGCAAACAGAATTTATGTTGTGTCCTCGACCACCTATATGGGTGTGATCGTGCTTGACAGCGACGGTGAATTCCAAAACTTCATCGGTGCGCAGATGGCAAGCTACAATCTGCTTGATCTTTTCTGGCAGAGATTCCAGAATGAAGAGCAGAGAAACAGCAATAACAGTATCGTCTCCACCGAGTATAACAACATTTCAATTGATGAAGATAATTTCTTGTACGTAACCTCCTCCGCAATTGACGAAGAAAAGCAGATGGCGTCTGTGCAGAACAATGACCGCACGTATTCTCCCGTCAAAAAGCTGAATGCACAGGGCACCGATATTATGACCCGCAACGGCTTCTTCGGTCCCGGCGGTGAGGTTGCCACAGCCTCTGAAACGTCTGCCGCCAAGAGCGGTATTTCCGGCGCTTCGACCATTGTGGACGTAGCATGCGGTCCCGAGGGCACATGGTCCGTCATCGACCAAAAGCGCTTCAAGGTCTATACCTACGACGATCAGGGTAACCTGCTCTTCGCGTTCGGCGACTCCGGTCAGATGCTCGGTAACATCCAGACCCTGAACGGTATCACTTACCAGGGCGACCGCCTTCTGCTTCTTGATCGTATGGATAATTCCATTACGGTATATAACCGCACCGAGTACGGCGACATCCTGATCAACGCACTTCATAATAATAATGTGCGTGACTACAGTGCCGCTGTGGACGACTGGAAGGCAATTCTGCAAAGAAACGCCAACTTCGACGTCGCCTATGTGGGCTTGGGTAAAGCAAGCTACAACAACGGCGAATTTGAAAATGCCATGAATTACTTCAAGGCGGCGTACGATACCGACAATTACGATACCGCATTCCGTCAGCTCCGCAACCGCTGGGTTTCCCAGTATTTCATGGTCATCCCGATCGTTGTGGTCGCATTCCTGTTTGCTCTCACCAAGATATTCGGCTGGGCAGGCAAGGTCAACAAGAACACATCACTGGCGCGGGATCGGAAGCGTTCCTTCAAGGAAGAGGTCTGCTACGCGTACCACGTCATGCTTCATCCGTTTGACGGCTTCTGGGATCTGAAGCACGAGCACCGCGGTTCGGTGCGTGCGGCGGTATTCTTCATTGCATGGGCGGTCATTGCATTCACGTATCAGTCGGTCGGTCAGGCGTATCTCTTCAATCCGAACGGCGGCACGACCAGCATCTTTATGCAGATCATCTCGGTTCTGGTACCGCTTTTGCTGTGGGTTACGGCAAACTGGTGTCTGACCACACTGTTTGAGGGCGAAGGCAGCTTCAAGGATGTTTTCATCGCTACCGGTTATGCACTGGCTCCCTTGCCCTGGTTTATCATTCCGGCAACCATTTGCACGCACTTTGCCTCCTCCAATGAGGCAAGCCTGATCTCCCTTGCCGTTACCATCGGTTGGGTGTGGGCAGGTGCTCTGATCTTCTGCGGCGTGATGATCACCCACGACTATTCTTTGGGTAAAAACATCCTCACCTGCCTCGGAACCATTGTCGGTATGGCGTTCATTATGTTCATTGCAATTCTGTTCTCTACATTGATCATGAGAATTGTCGGCTTTGTTTCCAGCATTGTCAGCGAGATCTCGTATCGATTGTAAGGCAGTGTCTGTATGCACATGATAGAATAGGAGAATGAATGAGAATGAAATGCAATAAAGTGCTTTCTGCCCTTCTTGCCATCCTTATGGTGCTCGGGTCGTTTGCAAGCCTGGCTTATGCAGTGTTTGCCGACGAAGCGGATGCATCAACGGACACGGTGCAGGGTAGCGAGACCACAGGTGATCCGGATAACTCCGACACCGATACGGGCGACGGAACGGACGACGATAACAGCGGCGATACGACTAAGATCGATTACCTCAACCGCAAATTCGCTTCCGCCGAGGAAAAAATTGCATCGATGGAGTTGAAGCTGGAGCGTTACGGCTATCAGCTGTACTACGATTCCTACACCGGTGAAGTGGCTTATGTCAACACCGTGACCGGTCAGTCCATGTTCACAAACCCCATCGATATCCCCAGCTCGACTTCCGCTAAGAAGACGAAACAGCACCTTCTGTCCCAGCTCGTCGTGAACTATACCGAAGGCTCCGACACGCAGACCTTCTACAGCTTTGTGGAGGCTGCCGAGCGCGGACAGATCAAGATGAAGTACATAAAGAACGGTATCCGCGTCGAGTATACCATCGGTCAGG
>CABUHM010000022.1:0-13154 GCA_902491355.1 uncultured Eubacteriales bacterium | reverse complement strand
TCCTTGGCCGAGGTTCGGGGCAGCGCCCCGCGTACTCCCCGTCTCCCCTCGCTCCTTCGCTTATTTCGGCGAAAGCTCGGTGCCGCCCCATTCCACCACGGTGAAGCCGCGGCGCGCGGGCGCGGATAGGGACTGTGCGGGAAGCCCGACGGCGGTGTCGCTTGCCTGCCAAGCCATAAAGACGCGGATGAGGGTGTCGGGTGCGGGGTCGATGTCAAGACGCGCCGTCTCGGTGTAGCGGTCGGTCTGGAAGGTGATGATGTTGTAGGGATTCTGCTCCATGCGCGGCAACCAGAATACGATGAATTCGTTGGCTTCGCGGCGGGTCAGCCCGAGACGCGCCAAAGCGTCCTCCAGAAACGCCGCCGTGTCCTCTCCGCGCACACAAAAGCCGTGCGAGAGATCATAGCGCGTAGGTCCCGCCCTCCCAGTAGAGATAGTTGTAGACCTGTCCGCGGGCATCGGTGAGAACGCCGTCGGGAGACGCCGTGACCGTCCAGCCGTCACGGTAGGCGGGGTAGGTGCAGGTCAGCGCGCCGTTGAGGGTCAGGCTGACCGAGATTTCGGTTTCGACCTCCGGATAGAGATAGATCACGGGCTTGTAAGGGACGCTCAGATCCTCTTGACGGTCGCTTGCCTCCACGGTGCGCATGTCGGCTTCCATGCGGTAGTGCTCCTTGTCGTAATACGTGTTTTCGTAGGTACAGCTCACCTGATCGCCCACGCACCATTCGTCCGAGAGGATGCCGTTGAGCTTGATCACGTAGGGCAACGGCACAACGGGACGCGCAAAGAAGCAGTCGGCATAGATGTCGGTGATGACGACATGCACGGATTCATTGCCGCCGAGCTGTTGCGCGGTCGTTCGGTCGATCGGTTGGTTCGGTTCCGCCGCCCTCGGCAGTCGATACCCCGGCGCCGATGATATCGTGGCGCGCGACCAAGGACCAATTCGTTGCAATAATCTGCGCGGGATAGGTCTCCATCACGATGCCCGTGTAAGTGACCGATACCGTATCGCCGACCGCAACGTCGAGCGGCTCGAGGTCTTTTGTGCCGAAGGTGATCAGGTCGCCCAGGGCGTTCGTATTGTCGGACGGCACGGGATGCACGGTCACGTGCGAATCGGACACCTCCCAAACCACCGCGCGGAAGGTGAATTCGTCTGTCAACTCGGCTGACTCGGCTTCCCAAAGACGGTCAAGCGACCTGAAATTGTTCGGAAAGGGATACACGCGGGTCTTTTCGTATGTGCCGTTGCCGAGCGGACGCTTCCATAAAACGACCTTGTAGGTCAGCGCGGCATAGACCCGCGTGCCGCCGTCGTCGCAGACCCCGAGCGGAATGGGAACGGTGAGTGCGGCAAGCAAAATGACGATAACAATGGGAATCCACAGCTTCTTTTTCATGACTGCTCCTCCTGTTCTGTTTCGGGCTGTTTTGAAAGATCGTCGGGTCGGGTGACAGACGCGCTCTCGTCCTGCTCCGTCAGATCATCGGGGGGATGGCCCAGTTCCGGTAATAATTCGGGAAGCCGCTCCTGCCCGGTTGCCGTATTTGCGCCGCCGTCGGCAGCTTCGGTGTGCGCGGTGCGGTAAAACGACGCCGCAGACCATGCGCCCGCGATCAGGCACAGCGGGATGCAGAGGGAAAGGATACGCATGCGCATGCGCCGCCTTTCCCGTATTTTTTTCTCACTGCGGCGGAAGATCTCCGCCTCATATTCATGCAGTTCCTTCATAACAATTGAGTACCGTCCTTTCCGAGCAAGGCAGAAAGCTCCCGCTTGGCGCGATACAGAAGATTATCCACTTGCTTGGGGCTTTTCTTCATGACTGCCGCCGCTTCACGGTAGGTCATATCCTCGAAATAGACGAGGTGTACGACCGTGCGCATGTCCTCGGGCAGTGCCGCTATGGCGGCGTTGACCGCGCGTCGGCGCTCGTCGATCAGCACAAGCTCTTCCGGCGTGCGTTCCCCGTCGGGCATCTCCTGCGCCTCGGACAGCTCCGAGGTCGGATGCACCCGACGGCGGCGGATATGATCGATGGCACGGGATCTGCCGAGCATGAAAAGATAGGTTTTCAGCGAAACGCGGAAATTGTATCGGTGCCGATGGACGATCAGCTCGGAAAAGACATCCATGGCAATATCCTCGGCAGTGTGGACATCGTGTACATAACGGTCGATGAAGAAAACAAGACTGTAAAAATGCTCTTCCATGATCTCGCCAAAGGCATCACGGTCGCCATCCAGAAAACGGCGGTAGCTACGGGCACCGTTATCCATCGTTGTATCTCCTGACTTCGGGGGTCACGTCTGACCCCTTCACCCTTTATACGAACGGAGAGGGGGTGTTTCCTCATAAAAAACGGGAAAAACTCAGAAAAAACGTGCGAAGCACCTTATTCCGAGATCACGCGCTCGATTAAGGTCTGCGCCAGAACGGGATCGGCTCTGCCGCCCGACAGACGCATGACCGCACCCACGACCGAACGGATGGCGGCGCGCTTTCCGCCGCGATAGTCCTGCACGGCACGCTCCTCTGCGGCGACCGCCTGACGAACGATGGGGAGAAGCGCCTCGGGCGTGCGGATCTGCCGCAGATCCAGTTCGTCCGCCAGGGCGCGCGGCGTGCCTCCGTGCGTTGTCAGGTGGGAAAAGATCTTCTTTGCCGCACTGCTGTTGACCGCACCCTCCCCAAAAAGCTGTGCCAGCTCCGCCATAACCGACGGGGACAATGTGCGTTCTTCTCCCTCGTTCTTTGCGCACGCTGCGCCCGACGCGACGGCGGGAAGAAGCCATTCCACCGTGATGTGCGCCAAAACGGCGGGATAAGCGGTGAGGTGTGCCGCCGTCTCAAAATCGCATGCGCGCGACCGATCGGCGGCAATTGCCGCCGCTTCCGACTGCGGGATGCCGTAGGACGCCGCAAGACGGCGGGTGCGGTCACGGGAGAATTCGGGAAGGGTACGGCGCAGAGCGTCGATCTCCTCCTGCGGGAGTAGGACGGGCGGAAGGTCGGGATCGTCGAAATAACGGTAGTCCGCCGCGCTTTCCTTGCGGCGCATGGGGTAGGTCTTTCCCGTTTTTTCGTCATACCGCAGGGTTTCGGACAGGATGGGAAGCCCGTGTGCCAATCGGTCGGTCTGCCGCTCAAACTCTGCCGCAATCGCCTTTTGCACATAGGAGAAGGAATTCACGTTCTTGATCTCGGTGCGCACCCCCACGGTCTGTGTGCCGACGGGCTTGACCGAGAGGTTCACGTCGCACCGCATGGAGCCTTCCTCCATACGGCAGTCCGAGATGCCCAGTTCCCGCGCGATCTGTGCCACGGCGCGCAGATATGCCGCCGCCTGCGCCGCCGAGCGGATGTCGGGCATGGAAACGATCTCGATGAGCGGAACGCCGCAACGGTTGCAGTCCACGAGCGTGACGCCGTCCCGATGGATCAGCTTTCCCGCGTCCTCTTCGATGTGGATGCGCCCGATGCGGATGCGTGCCGTCTCGCCGTCCGCTTCCACGTCGAGATAACCGCGGCGGCAGAGCGGCTCGGCGTCCTGCGTGATCTGATAAGCCTTCGGCAGATCGGGATAGAAATACTGCTTGCGCGAGAGCACCGAGCTGGGCGCGATCTCGCAGTGCATGGCAAGCCCCGCAAGCGCGGCATAGCGCACCGCCTGTCGGTTCAGCACGGGCAGTGCGCCGGGGAAGCCCATGCATACGGGACAGCACACCGTGTTCGGCTCTTTTCCGAAGGTGACGGGGCAGGCGCAGAACATTTTGGTTTTTGCAGCAAGCTCGATATGTACCTCCAAGCCCACGGTCATTTCATATGCCGTCAATGCGTCCTTCCTCCTTTTTCTCTCTTTCTTATCAAAGGGCGCGGCACGGGAAAACGTACCGCGTCCCAAAAACACAGGCGGTTATTTTTCGGGTATGACCTGCTCCAGTGCGTCCCCCACGGCGTACAGGAGCGGTTCGCCCAGAGGCGGAGCGACCAATTGCAGTCCTACGGGCATTCCGTGCCGATCCGTGCCGCACGGCAGGGAGAGGGCGGGCAAGCCTGCGATGCTCGGCGCGACGGTGTACAGGTCACTGAAATACATGGAGAGCGGGTCGGTCAGCTTTTCGCCCGCAAGATGGGCGGTGGTGGGACAGACGGGCGATGCGATGAGGTCGAAGCATCGGAACAGGGCTTCGTATTCGGCACGGATGCGGCGGCGGGCGCGCTGTGCCGTCTCGTACACCGACTTTCCCTCGCCTGCCTGCAAAAGATATGCGCCGATGAGGATGCGCCGCTTGACCTCGGTGCCGAAGCCCTCCGAGCGGGAGCGGGCATACACGGTGCGGGGATCGCTTCCGTCCTTTGTGCGGTGACCGAAGCGGATGCCGTCAAAACGGGCAAGATTGGAGGACGCTTCGGCGTCCGCTATGATATGATAGGCGGAGAGGGCGTATTGCAGACCCGCAAGCACGGCGGCATCTGTCTGTGCGCCAAGCTCCGCGAGACGGGTCAGCGCACCCTCTGCGGCGGCGGACACATCGGGGTCGGCGTGCAGAGCGTCGGGCACCTGAAGAATGCCGACGCGCAGACCGTGCAGATCGGCGCCGAGCATGGACGTATAGTCGGGAGTTTGCGCGCAGACCGACTGCGCGTCAAGCGGGTCGTGCCCCGCGATCAGTCCCAAAAGCAGGGCGTTGTCCCGCACACAGCGGGTCAGCGGTCCGATCTGGTCGAAGGAGGGCGCAAAGGAAATCAGTCCCCGTCGGGATACGGTGCCGTAGGTGGGACGCATGCCCACCACGCCGCAAAAGGATGCGGGCTGACGGATGGAGCCGCCCGCATCCGTGCCGAGCGCCCACGGTGCGGAACGGGCGCAGACGGCGGCGGCTGACCCTCCCGAGCTTCCGCCTGCCACACGGCTCGGGTCGCGCGGGTTGCGGGTCACGCCCAGTGCGGAGTGCTCGGTGGTCGAGCCCATGGCAAATTCGTCCATATTGACCTTGCCCAAAAGGATACTGCCCCCGCCTGACAGCTTTTCCCACACCGTGGCGCTGTACGGCGGCACGAAATGCTCCAGCATGCGGGAGGCGCAGGTGGTTCGCACACCCTCGGTGCAGATGTTGTCCTTTACGGCGATGGGGACGCCGGCAAAGGGCGGCAGTGCTTCGCCGCGCACGCGGGCACGGTCAACTGCGCGCGCTTGCGCACGGGCTTGCTCTGCGCATACGGTCAAGTACGCGCCCACGGTCGGCTCTGTGACCTCGGCGGCGCGAAGATAGGCGTCTGTGACCTCCGATGCCGACAGTTCCCGTCGGCGGAGCGCATCGGAAAGGGCGCCTGCGGTCAGTTCGGTGATGCTCACGACTCGACCTCCGTTTCGGACGGCAGGACGCACGGAAGGCAAAAACAGCCGTCCTCGGTGTCCGATGCGTTTCGGAGCATGTCGTCCCGCGCAAAGGGAGACGCGGGAATGTCCTCGCGTCCCGAACGGCGCGGGAGGGTATCGTCGGCTTCGGCGTCTCCCGTGTATTCGTCAAGCCGTGCGGCATAGTCCAATATGGCTTCGATGTCGCCCTGCAGGGTGCGCGCCGAACCGTCGTCCAGTTCAATGCGCATTGCTTCCGCCAAGGCGCGGATGTCCCCGATGTTCACAGACGATTTTCTCTCGTTCACGCGGTCGTCCCTCCTGCCGTTTTTTTTTCGGTTGCTTCGTCGGATTTTACGGATAGTATCTGCGCTTTCCGTGCGGAACATGCACTTTTGCACCTTTGCACATCTGCACGGCAAAGCTCACATGTCCCGTGTAAACACGGTCACGGCTTCCGCATGACCGGTACGCGGGAAGAGATCCACGGGCGTGACCTCGGAAATGCGATAGCCTGCGGCGCGCAGACGTGCGGCATCCCGCGCCAATGTTTCGGGTGAGCACGACATATACAGAATGCGGGGGATGTCCGAGCGGCAGAGCGCGTCGGTCAGCGCGTCACTGCATCCGCGGCGCGGCGGGTCCAGGATCACCGCGTCTGCCTCCGAAAGCAGTTCGCCGTGGTTCAGAAACGCGTCGCCGCAGAAGAATTCCGCATTCTCCACGCCGTTTTTCAGGGCGTTGCGTCGGGCGTTTTCCACAGCCTGTGGGACGATCTCCACCCCGCGCAGACGCGCCGCGCCCGTGCATTGCTTGAGAAAAATGCCGATGGTGCCGATGCCGCAGTACAGGTCGAGCAGGGTCTTGCCCGCAAGCGATCCTGCCAGCTCCGCCAGCTTGCGGTATGCCAGCTCGGCGCCGTCATGGTTGACCTGATAGAAGGAGGCGGGGGAGACGGCGAACTGCATGCCGCACAGGTGATCCCATATGACCTCGTCCCCGTGCAGGAGGGTGTAGGTGTCCCCCAAGATCACGTTGCCGTCCGCATCGTTGAAATTCTCATACACCGAGCGGACGTTGGGATGGACGGACAGCATGCGGCACAGCTCGTCCCGTCGGGTCAGCGCGCGGTCGGTCACAAGACACACCGCCACGGGGAGCGCGGGATTGCCTTCTCCCGCCCGCAGAAAGAGGTGACGGATGTGCTTGGCATCGGCGGGATAGCGCGACAGAAAGGTGCGCAGGGTATTTAAGATCGGGTCGAACACCGGAAGGTGCAGAGGACATGTGCCGCCGTCCACCACACGGTGGGAATGCGGCGCGTAGTAACCGATGCTCCCGTCCTGAACGGGAAGCTGGATCTTGTTGCGGTAGCCGTTGCACCGTCCGGTGCTCAGCACGGGCGTCACCGTCACATCGGGCATGCCGGCCTTGACGAACGCGGCGGTCACGCGGCGGTGCTTCAGCTCCAGCTCGTGCGCATAGTCGACCGACTGATACATGCACCCGCCGCACCTGCCCGAGACCGAACAGGGCGAATCGTACCGAAAGGGAGAGGGAATTTCGATCTCTTCGAGCCGTCCCACGCAGTAGCGCGGCGTCACCTTGATAATGCGGATCTGCACCCGATCGCCGTCCACGGTATTCGGCACAAAGACCACCATGTTATCGATGCGGGCGACCCCGCACCCCAAATTATTCAGATCGGTGATGTCCACCGTGTATGTTTTGTTTTTGCAGAGCTTCATGTTCTGTCCTTCCGTGTCAGCGTCCGCCGTTTGGGCTGTACCGTGCGGCGGGAAATCTTCCCTGTCATTATAGCATCCGCCGCAAAATCTGTCAAGAAAAAGCGCCGTGACGCATGCCGTATTTCGCGCCTGTTCTCCTTGACAGACCGCCGCTCCCTTGCTATAATGTTAGCATGAAAATCTGCCCGCGCGGCAATAATGTATTCGGATATCGCAATTTCTTTTTTTTCGTACCACGGAGGTGCCTTCCATGCTGATCGATTTCCATACCCACTGCTTTCCCGATGCGCTCGCATCGCGTGCCATGGCGCAACTCAGCTATGCCGCGGGCGGTCTGTTTCCGTACACCGACGGCACGGCGGACGGTCTGCGCGAACGGATGCGGCAGGAGGGCGTGGACTATGCGGCGGTCATGAACATTGCCACAAACCCGCATCAGATGCACAAGGTCAATGATTTTGCCGCATCGCTGGCGGGGGCGGATTCCCGTTTCATCCCCTTCGGCTCGGTGCATCCCGACGCGCCCGACGCGCTCGACGAGGTCGACCGCATTGCGTCCCTGGGTCTGCGCGGCATCAAATTCCATCCGGAATATCAGGGCTTTTACGTGGATGAGGAACGGATGCGTCCCCTGTACCGCAAAATATCGGAAAAGGGACTTATCGTCCTGTTTCATGCGGGCTGTGACCTCGGCTTTGCGTCCCCGTATCACGGCATGCCCGAAAACATGGCGCGCGCACTGCGTTGGCTGGATACGCCCGTGGTGGCGGCGCATTGGGGCGGCATTGCCGCATGGGACAGCGTGCTCTCCTGCCTTGCGGGCTTGCCGCTGTACCTCGATACCTCCATGGGCTATGCCTGCGTCCCGCGCGAGGCGGCACTGCGCATTGCGGAAAAGCACGGCACGGATCGCCTGCTCTTCGGCACCGACACGCCGTGGCACCGCGCCGCAGACGAGCTTCGCTTCCTCGGGACGCTCGGACTGACGGATGCGGAAGAGGAAGCCGTCAAATCGGGCAACGCCGTCCGTCTGCTCGGTCTGTGAGACTTGCAGAACCGAGCTGAAAAACGGAAATGCGTGCCGTCCCGCCGCGAAAAATGACCGAAGCGCGGTCTTTTTGGGAAAGGGCTTGCAATCCGCGCGGGATGATGTTATAATGGAAGAAAAAACGGACTTGCGGGAATCGGCATAGTCAAAGGAGGTAGCAGAATGAGCGAATATCGCAGAGACGGCGATCCCAGTCCGCGCGGCGGGCGCAATGCCGCGCAACAGCAGAACGGCGGCAGACAGACCTCCGAGGGCGCATACACCGCCCGCACTGCCGCCTCGGGACGCACGGGCTATACCGCCGACCGTGCAAACCGTCCAAACCGTGCGAACAGTCCGAAAAACGTGCGCGGTGCGCCGACGGGACAGTTCGGCTACGGTATGTCAGACACCGCCTCCCGCACGCGTAGTATTTCCGCATCTGCGGCGACCCGCCTCATGGAAACGCCGCCCGCCCGCACTGCAAACGGGGCAAGGACGGCGACGGTCGATCTCGACCCCACCGTTGCGCGGACGCGTCAGATGAACCGACACCCCGTCGCTCAGAACGGACAGGGCAAAAACAGATCGGGGACGAAGAAAAAGCGCTCCCGCACGGCATCGGCGCCCAAGTCCTCACGGACGAGAAAGCGCAGTGAGCAGGAGAAAAAGCAGGCTCGGCGCACCGTCCGCGCACGTCTGTTCACCTTTGCCGTCATGACGGCGCTCCTGTTCCTCCTGAGCTTGGGGGCGCTGACCCTTTCGGTGCGCGGCTCGTCCGTGGTCAATCCGAAAATTACATATCAGCTCGGCACAAAGAACGATCTGCAAAGTCAGCAGTCCATCCGCCGCTCTCAATTGTACCGCGACGGGCGGTTATATGTCAATTTTTCCGCCATGTCGTCCTACTGTAATTTCACGGTGGCGGGCGGCGCGACCGAAAAGCGCTTCATTTTCAACCGGAGCGGAAGCAGTGAAAAGCAGTATGTCGGCTTCGTTCTGGGGAGCTGTGTCGCTGAGGTCAACGGACAGCCCGTCCGCATGGAGGCTCCTTCGGTGGAGGAAAACGGCGAGGTGCTGATTCCTGCGGCGTTTATCACCACGTATCTGCGCGGGATCACGGTCAGCATCGACGAAAAGACGGGTGCCGTGACCGTGGCGCGGGAGCAGGACACCGATACCGAACAGGTCGTGACCGTGCGCGACCCCAAAAAGACCATTCAGTATGTGGAAATCACCTGCACGCTGAACACCCCCGCCCCCTGCACCCGAATTGCGGAGGCAGACGTACCCGAAACCGTCAGCGAACCTGTCACAATCATCAACGACGGGCAGACCGCAGGATAAGGAGAGCCGAGACCCATGAACAGAAAACCCTCAAAACAGTACAGTATGCAGATCGTTCTGCTTGCCGTGACCATCGTCGTTCTTTTGGCGGTGCTGGTTCTCGGCGGCGTGCTGATCTGGAACGTTCTGAGCGGCGACCGGGACAGTCAGCCGTCCGGTACCACCGACCCCGCAGTGACCGCAGAGCCGCCGCAGGGCGAGACCTCTGCGCCCGATACCGCCGAGCCGCCCGTGTCCGACAATACAACGGACGGGGATACCTCACAGCCCGCAACCGACGGTACCACCGAACCCATACCCACGCCCGATCCGGTTCCCGAGGTCACCTTCCAAAGCGACCTCTCGGAATATGAGAGCGCCATGAACCCGCAGAGCGACCTGCGCGACGCATATCTCATTCTGGTCAACGCGCAGAATAAGATCGGCGCGGACTACGTGCCGCAGAACCTGACCAATGTCGCCGACCCCCGCTACGACCCGCCCGCGCAGATGGTGGACGTCGCCGCCACGGCGCTCAAAGCCATGTTCATCGAAATGCGGGCAAACGGCATCACCAATGTCACGGTCACAAGCGGCTACCGCTCATATCAGAGCCAGTCGTGGTACTTCAACCACTATACCGAAAACGAGATGGCGAAGAACACCTCCCTCACCCGCGAGCAGGCGGAGGCCATTGTCGTGACCTATTCCAACCGTCCCGGCACAAGCGAGCATCAGACCGGACTGTGCTGTGATATGCACAACCTTCCCAGCGCCGATCAGAGCTTCGGCAACACCGAGGCGGGCAAGTGGCTGGCGCAGAACTGCTGGAAATTCGGCTTTGTGGTGCGCTATCCCGCAGGAAAAACCGACGCTACCCTCGGCGTGACCTACGAGCCGTGGCACTTCCGCTACGTGGGCAGATATCACGCATATCAGATCTATTCCGCCGGACTGTGCCTCGAGGAGTATCTCGAGACTTTGCCGTCGGCATCGTGACGGAGTCACAAATCAAAAAAGGAATCGGAGCCGCCGAATCTGTGCGGCTCCGATTCCTTTTTTGATACGGAACGGGGGATGCCGTGGGAGAAAAAACAGCCGCCGTTCTTTGTCGATAGCGCCCGAATCTTGACAAACGGAGATAAATATGCTTTCATCAAATTGCTACACAAATGCATATTACTCCTACACTTACGGGAAAATACTTTTGGTAAAAGGTGTTTTCTCTTTTTTCTCGTACCCGTAAGCGGAGGAGCATTGTGTAGCAACAATGGGGGATACACTTTTTCGGTGCGTCTCCTTGCGGGGCGCACTTTTTTGCGGGCAGATTAAAATGTCCAGATTCAGGTCATACAGGATATTGTTTATGTCGATGATCGACAGCTTTCTGGTCAGTCCGAACAGAATGGCATTATCACGTTCGTTTTTGCCGTAGAGCTGAGGATATCCGGTGATCTTGAGCAATTGCTGTGTCTCCTCCACGGTCAAGCCCAAGCCAAAGCACAGCATGACCACCTTATCCCGCGTCGGTGTCTTTGCTCCGGAAAAGATTTGATATGCATAATGCACCTCGATTCCGGATTTTGCAATTACATCCGCCTTTTTGCTCCCCTTTTCGTTCAGAATCGCCGACAGGGCACGGTCGATTTTCATAAAGGAAGCCGAAAGCTCCTCCCCGTTGGCTTCGCGGTACGCATGATAGTCGTGACTGCTTTTCATCATATCGATCAATTGCTGTGTTGTTTTCTTCATAGGGACGGAATCCTTTCTGTCAATTCCCGCGCGGAGGTTGAAATCATGTCAATTTTTCTTGTCAACGCGTATATCTATGAGAATCTCAAAGAAATCTATGCTTTTTGCAAGACGACCCGATTGTGTGTTTATGAACCCACCGGAAAGCTGTTTGTCCTGAAAAGCGTCGGGCTTGCGCAAAAAGCGAGCTACGAAGCGCTTCTGGCTTTGAATAATCCGCATTTGGCAAAGATCCTTTACGTGGCGGAAACGGCGGACCGTGCGGAGGTGGTGTGCGAGTACATTTCGGGCGACACGCTTGCCGACCTGATCCGCGGCGGACGTTGTCTGACCTCCGACACGGCAGTTCGGATCGCGGCGGATATCTGCGACGGCTTATCGGACATGCACCGTTTGGGTTATGTGCATCGGGACATTAACCCGAATAATATTATCGTATCGTCGGACGGTCATGCAGTAATCATTGACTACGGAATTGCGCGGTGCTTCTCGCAGGGAAAAAATACGGATACCGTGATTCTCGGCACGCCCGGTTATGCGGCGCCCGAGCAGTTCGGCTTCTCCCAAAGCGATGCAAGGACGGATATCTACGCTGTCGGCGTACTGCTGAACGTCATGTTGACCGGAAAATTTCCCAACGAGAAAAAGGCGCAGAACGGGCTTGGAAGAGTCATCGACAAATGCATCGAAATTGATCTGCGGCAAAGATACCATCGGATCGACGATCTGAAAAATGCGCTTTCCCGCAAAAACTTCGGAAACGGCCCCATGGATCGGGTCGTTCGGCAGATCCCCGGCATTCGGAATCAATACACAATTGTCGTTATTCTTGCGGTCATCGGGTATCTGTTTGTGATTCTGATGACGGTCGGGGTTTTTTCTGCAGTCAAAAACGGCGCGTATCTACAGACGATCGTGGCGTGGCTTATGTGCTTTGCAGTTCCGTTTTTTTGCTTTCATAATATTCTCGGCATATGGGACAGACTGCCCTTTTCCCGAGGGGCGTCTAAGCGAACTCAAAGAATTGCGTACATTTCTTTGGGCGTTATGTCGATTCTTTGCGGGCTGGCTGTTTTCGTGCGAGGTTGCCGCCGGCAAAAAGGCAAACGATACGTTGTATCTGTCCTCTTCCGCACTGAAAGCGGCAGGCATCGGAAATATCGGGCAGATCGAACTGTATTTTTATGTTTACGACAGCGAAACCTATGAAATGGTGTATGACGCCGAATGCATCACGCTGAAAACCACCCTGTTTGATACCATGGACATCGTCGCTGACGATACGGGCTACGAGCTGTATCATCAGGACGGTATCCGCATTGTGGGCAAATATGTTGACTAAAACACATTTTGGGGTTCGTCCGTTCTGCTCTATATCGAGAACAAGACGGATCGGAACATCACAGTAACGTGCGACGATATGTCGATCAACGGATACATGGTGACCGTGCTGTTATCCTCTACCGTGTATCAGGGGAAATACGCCGTGGATCATATCACAGTGTTTTCCGCTTCACTTGAAGAAAACGGTATCACAAGCATTGATACCGTTGAGTTGAAATTTCACATTTTCGATTCCGACACCTTGGAAACGATCGCAAACACCGACGCTATAGGCTTCAACGCGCAGTCTTGAACGTAAATTTGCCTTTCTTGATCCCGATCAGGCGCGATCCATACAGCGGGCAGGATGTTAGGGCGGCTTTCGGGAAATACAGTATATCAGGATGACTTCGAGCCTTCGTGCTTTTCGCTCGGGGTGCAGTTCGGGTTGTCGGTGGAAAACGGCGTTCGGAACCGAGGTGCAATGACGAAGCCCCGCGTCGGGCGCCGTTTGCCGCAGGCAAACGGCGCGGACGGAGATCGGCGGTGGGTTTTGCTAAGACAAACATTTCTGCAATACTTGCCGCCGATCTCCGAAGGTCATGG
>CABUHM010000021.1:0-13330 GCA_902491355.1 uncultured Eubacteriales bacterium | reverse complement strand
CCTGCGGCAGACGGCGACCGACGCGGGGCTTCGTGCGTACCTCATTCCCGCGTTTTCATAAAGCCGAACGAAGCGGGCGACTATCGGTCGCCCCTGCAATCCAAGGTGAAATTTATGCATAGAGATGAGGTACAAATACTCGAAAATGTGCTCATATTTGTGACCTGTTCGCCTATTCCGCGTAGGGGCGACCGGTGGTCGCCCGCTCTTCATCTATCGTACAGACAAAGCCAAGACGCCAAGGTCGGTCATGCGCGGAAAACGATCATATCGCACTTGCTGTCGACCTGTCCGCACGCTTCCCCGCGACCGATCCAAACACCATCGTGACCGCATGCGTTCGACCTGTCGTGAACAATTCCCCTCACCCAGCGAAGTTTTCGCTGGGTTTGCGGAATCGCGCACACGCGATTCCTCCCCGGGGCGCCTTTCCTAAAAGGCGGCTCCCCGACGCATCCCCTCGCGTCCCCTGCGTTCCCCTCAGAGAATCTCCAAAATGCGGGGCGTGGTCAGGAGCCCCATGGGAAGGAGCATGTATTCGTAGGCAAAACGGTTGCCGGACGTGCGCCACACAAACGGACCGCACGGCTCCAGCTCATCCACGTTGTGAATGTCGCCGAGGGTATTCATACGTGTGCCGAACACGGTGACGTCGATGCGGTGCTCGCCGTCGGACAGATCGCCGAGATCAAGCAGATACGGCGGGAAGGTGAGATGACCTGCACGGACGCCGTCCACATCCACGGTCACAGCGGCGCCCACATAGCGGGAAAGCTCGATGGCGCGGTGACCGCCGCCGTTGAGCGTGTAATGATAGGTCACGTTGCCGCCGTAGAAGGGCAGAGACTGCGACGAGATGTCGCCGGCAGTCAGCTCGGACGCACGGTCGGTAATGACCGCGGAGGAACCGCTGACGCGCACGCCGAAGTCGCCGAGGAGGTAGTAGCTCTCGATCTGCGTGATATCGCCGAAGCGAAGGGTGATCTCAAGCGTGTTTTCTCCGCGGCGGATGGGCGGGAGCGCCACGGTGTGAATGGACTCCGGATCGATATAGAAGCCCGTGGGGGTGAGATCCACGGCTTCCCCGTTCCAGAGGACGGTGGAAAACTCGATGGCTTCCATGGCAAGCTGTGCGCCGGTGTACTCGATTTCGGACTGCACGCGGAAGGTCAGACGCACGGTATCCTTGGGGTTCCGATCCACGGGATGCACCCAGGGCTGAACCATGGCGTCGTTGCGGTGACGCATGCCGAGCATGGTGCGGATGTGGTCGTCCGCCTTGAGGATGTTCTCAGGCCCGTACTCGTCCCCGCCGTTCAGGGAATAGAACGGACGGTCAAGCAGGAGCACGTTCGGCTCGCTGAGGGTATACGGCACCTTTTCCGCCAAACGGGTGACGGCGCCGAGGGACGGATGCGCCATATAGACACCCTCCTCCCGTCTGCCCGGCTCCAGGTCAAGCAGAATGGAATCGCATGCCGAGCACGACCAACGCACGGTCGTCCAGCCGTTTTCGTAGACTGCGGAAAGCGGACGGAGCTTGCCGGATACGGTATCCCGCTCGGTCACCTTCCAGCCGCCGCGGATGCGGATGTCGTAATCCTCGTTTCCGGCGATGTCATAATTGCCGGGCTTGTATACGTGGCAGACGAAGAGGTGCTTGCCCGCGCCGTCCTGCCGAAGCTGATAAATCAGGTTGCCCGAGGGATAGCCGCGCCAGTCCACACAGCGGACGATGCGGTTTTCCTCCAGGGTGTCGTACAGCGCACTGCGCGACCAGGAAAGGGCGGTGCACTCGCGTGCGAACTCGCGCACCTCGTCGGTGGGCAGAGCGTCCACATAGGACGGAACGTCGCCCATAAAGACGACCTTGCCGCCGTGCGCACGGAAGGCGCGGAGCGCATCCAGCGTGGTGCGGCGCATGGTGAGCAGACCGGGCACCAAGATGACGTCATAATTCATCTGTCCCACACGGAAGCCGTCGTCACAGCCGCCGAACTGGGAGGGAAGCAGGGATTCGCAGATATAGTCAAAGTCGAGGGTGCCGAACAGAAGCCAGTGGATCACTTCCTCAAAGTGCTTCTGCAACTCGTCACGGTAGGGCTGGGTGGTGTCGCCCGGTCCAAAGCGAAGCCAGTAGGACTCCACGGGATGGATCACACCGATGCGGACATCGGGCGTGCCGCGCGTCATCACGGTGTTCACGCGGGCAAAGTGATCCTCGATGTACTTATACTCCCGATACCACGGCGACTGATAGCCGATGGAGGCGGGATAATCGCGCTTTGCCTCGCCCGACATGGACACCCAGAACAGGTGGGGAACACGGACGGTGACGCCGAGCGCCGCCTGCCAGTCGCCCTGGAGCTTGTGTCCGCGGAAATCGAAGCACCAGTTGGTCACGCCGTACAGCTCGCTGAGCATGCCCTCTCTGCCGTACTGGTGCACGGCGCTCTGGCACTGCTTTGCGGTGGTCAGCTCACGCTGATCGACCAGCATATCGATGCCGGGCAGGGAGAAGGAGCGGTAAGAACGCATGCAGTCGCCCAGCGCGGCGGTCTGAGAATGCAGGGTCGGCTCCTCCATCATGTGACCCGTCAGGTGGATGCCGTTGTTTTTGCACCAATCGCCCACGGTGTCGGCATAGGCAGAGGCGAAGCGCTCCGCCACATGATCGTGGTAGTGATAGCGGACGCGGGAGGCACGGTGAGCGGGCAGTTCCCAAATGACCTCGGGAATGGAGTCCAGGATCGAATAACCGTAGGTCTCGGAGAAGGTCTCGTCGAAATCCGAGGTGAAGGTAAGGTTCACCCAGTCGTTCGAGGTGGCGCGATCCATGATGTGCTTGCGCGCAAACTGCGGCTCGTCGGTAAAGATGGCGGGGATCAGACCGCCGAAGTCCTTGCCCACACATTCACGGTAGCGCTCGTGGGTCAATTTGACAAAGTCCTCGATGGCGGATTTGGACAGGGTGTCCACATAAGACTCCCCGTTGTACCAGTTTTCGTCGGCGGCATACACCAGATAGGCGAACCATTTCTGATGCGCGGCGGCATCGGTCTTGCCGATGCGGGTGTAGGAGAGAAGGAAGCCCTCGGCGTCCCGCTCCACATCGTAGCAGGCAAGCAGAACGCATTCCGAGCCGGGTCGATCCCACAGAGGCTCGGTGTCGCCGGGCTGACGCGCTTCCTCATCGCCGGCAAAGGGACGCGGGACGACGGTCAGATTTTTTGAGCGGTTCTCCCGCTTTTTCGTGTTGAAGCCGCCGGCGTATCCGGAGGGCCATTTGTCCTCGTCGTACAGCCATGCCAGCATGTTTTCCTGTCTTGCCTTTTCCACGCAGGTGCGCACAAGATCCATGAATTCGTCCGAGAGGTAGGGGGTCGCCATGCCCACGCGGGAGTGCATGTGGAAGCCGCCGAAGCCCATTTCCTTCATGGCGTCGATCTCACGGCAAAGCAACTCGGGGTTCAGCTCACAGTTCCATGCCCAGAAGGGGGTGGCGCGGTATTCAGCCGTCGGGTTTTCAAACAGAGCGTCAGAAACCGAGGCTTCACTGTTTTTCGGGTACAGCATAGAGGTCCTTTCCGCCGTAAAAACGGCAGGACAACCGTGCCCCGCCCGCGGGGACGGTTGTCCATCCTGAATTTTTGTATGGTTGATTTTACTTCTTGATCTCGATGATGGAAGGATCCCACATGTCGGGAGCCTCATAGCCCATGAGCGCCAGCGTGGTGGCGGCGACGTTGGAAAGTCCGTAGCCGTCCTTTTTCACCACGGTGTAGCGGTCGGCGGAGAAGTTGTCGTAGATAATGCAGGGAACGGGGTTGAGAGTGTGCGAGGTCTTGGACTTCGCAGAGCCGTCCTTGTTGCGCTTCAGCTCGCCGGTCTTTTTGTCGGTCTCGTACATTTCATCGGCATTGCCGTGATCCGCCGTAATGATTGCGGCGCCGTGTGCGGCGTCCAGAACGGGCAGGATTCTTGCCAGTTGCAGATCAAGCGCCTCCATGGAACAGCAGGTGGCGGCAAAGTTGCCGGTGTGACCCACCATGTCGCCGTTGGGGAAGTTGACGCGGATATAACGGTACTTGCCCGAGCGGATGGCTTCGATCACGCGGTCGGTGATCTCGGCGCACTTCATCCACGGACGCTGTTCAAACGGAATGACGTCGGACGGCACCTCGATATAGGTCTCCAGCTCCTCGTTGAATTTGCCGGAGCGGTTGCCGTTCCAGAAGTAGGTGACGTGACCGTACTTCTGTGTTTCGGAAATGGCAAGGGAATGCACGCCCGCGTCGCACAGGTATTCGCCCATGGTGTTGGTGATCTCGGGCGGATTGACCAGATAGTGCGAAGGAATGTGCAGGTCGCCGTCGTATTCCAGCATGCCGGCGTAGTATACGTGCGGGAAACGCACGCGGTCGAACTTATCAAAATCGGTTTCCTCGAACGCGCGGGAAATTTCGATGGCGCGGTCGCCGCGGAAATTGTAGAATACTACGCTGTCGCCGTCCTCGATCGTACCGACGGGCTTGCCGTCACGGGCAATCACGAAGGGATCGAGATCCTGGTCGATGGCGCCGGTCTCCTGACGGAGCGTGACCACGGCATCGTGTGCGGAGACAAACCGACGCCCCTCGCCCAGTACGTGGGTTTTCCAGCCAAGCTCTACCATGCTCCAGTTTGCTTCGTAGCGGTCCATGGTGATCTTCATGCGTCCGCCGCCCGAGGCGATGCATACGTCAAAATCGGGTGCGCGCAGGGTGTTGAGGTATTCCTCAAAGGGATCGACATAATCCAGAGCCGAGGTCTCGCCCACATCGCGTCCGTCCAGAAGAATGTGGATGCGCACGCGGGAGACGCCCTCTTTCTTTGCCTGTGCGAGCATGGCACGGAGATGGTCAATGTGCGCGTGCACGTTGCCGTCCGAGAACAGACCGAGGAAATGGAGGGTGGAACCGTTGGACTTCACATTTTCCACAACACCGTGCCAGCAGTCCGAGGAAAACATTCTGCCGTTCTCGATGGACTGGGAGACCAGCTTTGCGCCCTGCGCAAAGACCTGACCCGAGCCGAGCGCGTTGTGTCCGACCTCGGAGTTGCCCATGTCGTCGTCGCTGGGCAGACCCACGGCGGTGCCGTGCGCCTTGAGCTTGACCCACGGATATTTCTGCATGAGCATGTCCAGTGTGGGCGTATTTGCAAATGCCACGGCGTTTGCGGGACCGTCCTTGGCAAGTCCCACTCCATCCATCACAATGGTGAGAACCGGACCCTCAACGCCGGCAAAATCGGGATTCTTCTTCAATTCTTTCATACGACATTTATACCTTCCTCGACAGATCGCACCGCACGGCGCGAGCCTCGGCGTGAAAAGCTGAATTTAGAGCAGTCGTTCTTCTCTATTTTTCACGCGGCTTGGTTACGGAATGTTGGCAGATCAGCCTATGGCTCATCCGCCTATATTATACGCACAAATTATGAATATTTCTCCACAATGCACCGCATTTTCCGCATTTTCGGAAAAGAGTATCCGAATCGCTTGGGGCAGGGGAGCGCCGCGTCGCACATAGACATCCGTTCGGGCAAAACGACGGTTTTTGCGACCCGATCCGACATTCTTCTCCGTTTTGTTTCCACCCTCGTCACAATTTTACGAAAAAGATGTCGAAACGGAAAAATCGGGTCGAACGGTTCCGCTTGACGCGACGCAAAATATGCGGTACAGTATCAAAAAGGTCGGTTTGACACGGTCGGACCGCGTGTGCGATCCCGTATCGGGAACGGATGCGGGCATTGACGCAGGACGGCGGAACGGAGGCAATGATGACACGTTACTATATCTATTTCCCGTTTTTCGGCGCAAAGAGCTACCATGTGGTGCGCGCGACCGGTATGGACGTTCCGCGCATGGAGCGGTTCAGCCGCTCTGTGAAAAATAAGGTCGGACAGGAGGTGCGACGCATTCCGGTGAGCGAGGTCTCGGCGCATCTGCGCGCCATCCGCGCAACGGGCACCGAGGACGCGGGCGCATTCCTTTCGGAGCACTTCCGCAGTGGGTCGCAGACCGCAGACGTAGGCACAGACCTGCCCGACGAGAAAACAGGACTGTTGAAAACCCGATGCTTCTGACAGTCTCCCGAAAATTATCGGTAGGTATCTCGAGCGTTTACTTATTTCGGAATCTGCACAGACTTCGCGCCCCGCGTCGGGGCGCGCGGTTTAGCGCGCGAACGGGAATCGGCGGGAGTATTACTAAATCGTGCGTACAGACGAAATCCGCTGCCGATGCCCGTCCAGCCGCCGTCCTTGGGGCGGCGGCGCCCGACGCGGGGCTTCGTGCGTACCTCAAGCCCGCATTTTTGCGGTGCCGAAGATACCTCATGGTAATGTCTGCAAATAGGTCGATCATATCCAAAATGCGTTTGTTTTACGGCGGGCGACCACTGGTCGCCCGCCCTTCATCCGTTTCGCGGACGAAATCAAGAAGGCATTTCCGCAAAAGAAAAACGCCTGTTTTTACACAGACGTTTATTCGTAGGGAAAATCCCTATCTTCAACCCTGTTAAAAGGTTTTGGGGATTGTCAAGGACCTTTCCCAAAAGGTCCTTGACCGGGGTTCGGGGCGGCGCCCCGCGTACTCCCTGCGTATCCTTATTTGTCGCAGATCTTCTTGAACTTGTTGCCGGAGGTGCAACGGTAGTATGCCTCATCGGTTTCGACAATGATGTGCTTTGCCTTAACGCTGATGCTGTCGAAATCGCCGTTCAGACCGGAAACCTTCTTCAAATCGGAGCCGTTCTTGGAATAGTACAGCTCGTTATCTTTGATCACGAAGAACTCACCGTCGGAAAGACCCGCATAGATGTCCGTGACGTCATAGGTGATCTTCTTGGGCTTGCCGTTGCCGTTCACGTAGTACAGATCGTCCGAATTGTCGGTGAAGTAGATCTTCTTCAGATCGGAGGAATACGCAACATCGTTGACGTCGTAATCGCGGTTGAGCGCCTTGGGCTCATCAACCTCTTTCTTGAGGTTGGTCTGACGGTAGATGGAACTGCTCTTGTAGTAGCCGATCGATTCGCCGTCCTCTGCCATGGTCGGGTAGGCATTGCGCGGTCCGATCTTCGTGGTCTTATCCTGATTCTTGCCTACGCGGTAGAGTCCCTTGTCGGAGGTACGGATGATACCGCCGATGAGGGTGCGGGGGAGGCGGCGCATGTTCCCGGGATACAGGTAGGCGGATCCGTCGCTGACCAGCTTTTCGCCGTCCTTGCCGTTGACCGACAGATAGGTGGAGCCGTCCTTTGTGTACAGGCACTCGCTGTAATCGCGGTTGAGCATAACGGGAGTGACGCCGTCGCCCAGCTTCACCTCGTTCTTTTTATTCTTGAGGATATAGGTGGCGCCGGATCTGGTGTAGTAGATGTACTTGGCACCGTCTGACACAAGCTCCACACTTGCTTCGCGGCTGATATCCAAAGAAGAGGATTTGCCGTTATAAACGTAGTGCTCATCGTCCTTTTGGTATACCACGGTCTTGCCGTCGGGGGAAACGGCGGCACTCTGAACATCGGAATCGACCTTCTTGGGGGACTTGCCCAGCTCGGTGACATAAAGATCTTTGCCGTCGTCGGTTTCCACATAGTACATCACGCAGTCACCGTTCAGCGCGAAATATGCACCGCTTACATCGTCCGCGATCTTCGTGGGCTTTTTGTTGCCCAGCTTTACAAAATAAAGCGTATCGTCATCTGTGGTGTAGATGCATGCGGTCTGAGAGGCGTTTGCGCTGGGATAGACGCGCTCATCAACCCGAACGGCATCCTTGCCGTCGAACAGGATCAGGGTAGCATCGTCATTGCGGACATAAGACATGCTGTGCTCGAGCAGATCGAACTTGGCAGGGGTGAAGAGGTTGACGGCAATGATGATCACCAGCAGTGCCGCAACGCCGGCTACAATAAACTTTGCATACTTTTTCGCATAGCCGAGCACGGTATCGAGCGGAGATTTTGCGGGTTCGGAGGCAACCTCAACGGTTTCTGCCTGAATCTTTTCCGCGGGGGCGGCATCGCAAGCAGGTGCGGCGTTTTCGGGCGCGGCGGACTTGACTGCCGTATCCTGAAGGGACTGACCGCAATTGGAGCAGAACGCACTCTGATCTTCGTTTGCGGTATTGCAGTTAGGGCAATTTTTCATGGAACGGTTCTCCTTCTCATATAATTCGCGAACACTGCGCAAAGGGCGGGATACCTTCGGAATCACTGCGGTGTCGCCTTGCGTTTCGCGTCAGATGGTTTCTGTGCTGAGTATAGCATATGCGCGCAAAACTTGCAAGCACTTTTCAAAAAAAATGCAGATAAAACATGAAAAATGTCAACGGTTCTGTCACATCTCGTTTTGCGCATTTTGCACAGGCGCGCGGCATTTCGGGAGGATTGCCCTTCCATGCTTATGCTAGGTGGAGCAAATTGATGAGGATGAGCCAAGCCAGACCGTAATAGGAAATGACGGCGACTAAGTCATTGACCGTGGTGATCAGCGGACCGGATGCCACGGCGGGGTCGATACCGATCCTGCGGAAAAACAGGGGAATGACCGTGCCTGACAGGGAGGAAATGAACATCGCCGAGAGCATGGCAAGGCCGAGACAGCCCGACACGGCAAACGCAAAGGCGGGAGCGTTGCCCGTGAGGCACAGATAGCCGCCGATCGCCGCAAAGGACAGGATGCCCATGATCAGACCGTTGAAAATGCCCACGCGCGCTTCCTTAAAGACCAAAAACGCCTTTTGCCTGCCCGTGAGCTGTCCGTCCACCAGTACGCGGATGGCGACGGCAAGGGATTGCGTACCTACGTTGCCCGCCATGTCCAATATGAGGGACTGGAAGCACATGATCACGGGGAGCTGTGCCACGATGGACTCAAACAGTCCCACGGTAGCGGAGACGCCCAATCCCATCAGCAGAAGAATGCCGAGCCACGGCAGACGCTTGCGGACACTGCGGCGGATCGGTTCACCCAGATCCTCCTCTGCGGTCAAGCCTGCCAGCTTTGCATAGTCCTCGTTCAGCTCGTCCTCCATCACGCCGATGAGATCGTGCGCCGTGACCACGCCGATGAGCTTGTTATCATTGTCCAATACCGGAATGGAGTCCTCGTAATAATCGGTCAACTGCGGCATGCATGCCTCAACGGAGGACTTTGCATACACATAAGGATAGGAAAATGTGGTGATATCGCTCAGGGACGTTCCCTCGCGCGCAATGATCAGATCCTTTAAGTCGATTGCGCCGCAGAACGTGCCGTTTTTGTCGATGACGTACAGGGTGGTGATATTGTCGTTTTCCGCCGCCTGACGGATCAACTCGGACATGGCGAGCTTGACGGTGCAGGTGTCGTGAATGGCGACATAATTCGTGGACATCTTACTGCCGATCTCGTCGTCGTCGAACGAGTTGAGCATGACGATCTCGGAGCGCGCGTCGGGATCCATCAGCTCGACCAGAGCCTCCCGTTCCTCGCGCGACAGTCCCTGCAGGATCTCAGCGGCAACCGACGGCTCCATGCGGGAAAGCACCTCCGCCTTTTTGCGGATACCCAGATCCCGCAGGCAGGGCGTGGGGTCGTCAATATATTGGAAAATGTCCGCCAGGCTGTCGGCGTCCAGAATGCGGAACAGACGGGTGCGTTCCTCGTCGGTCAATTGCGGCAGGGCTTCGGCAATGTCCTTTTCGTGGTAGGACAGCACCTTTTCCTGCATTTTCTTGGGTGTCAGCCCCTCTCGCATTGCCGCGATGATCTCCGCGCTGTAATTGGGCTGTGACACCGTTACCGCTTCGGTATTTTTCATTTCACTCATTGTGCGATTGCCTCCCTTGTCGTTTCTCCCCGACGTCGGACGTGCACCCCGTCTGCGGCAAAAAGGGCAAAAAAATACCATTGCCGCAATTTGACCGGATGCACCGTTCCCGTTTGTAAAAATCGGGGGTGTAGGTTTCGGTTTCGGACAATGGGTCTCTGTCATTTGGGCGGCACGACACGTCAGATCCTCCGTGCGGCACCTCTATTCACAACGAAGCAAGGGCGGTCACAACGCAACGATCTACGGACGCGCGACAGACAGTCCTTCGGTTTGGCAGAAACCCCGTATACATACTTCGACTGTTGCCGTCCATAAAATCACCTCAGCTTTTGCGCACTGCGGCGCATCTGCGAATTTTGCATCTATGTGTCTATTTTACCACATGCCGTCGGGCGATTCAAGCACTTTACGGTCGTTCACGATTTTTTAACGAAATGCGCGGGCGGCATTTGAGGCTGTTCCGAAAATCTCGCGCCGTACACGCTGTCCGTCTTGCAATTTTCACCGGAGTGTGGTATTATAAACTGTAGTATCGGCACTGACGGTGCCGATCCATCGATATGCCGAGGAGGGCAATCCGTTGCAAAACAGGAAAACCGATCCGAACGTCGGACAAGCCGCGCCGCAGACCTCAAATTGTGCGAAGAACCGCATTCCGAACCGAACGCCGAGCCGCACCGACAACCGCACTGCACGCGACGGGAAAAAGAGCCGACGACGCATGATGCGCATTCTTCTCATCTGCCTGATCGCGGCGGCGATCCTTATCACGGCACTGGAGATCGTTCTGCGGATGACCGGGGATCCCGCACAAAACGATCCGCGCGATCTGACCTATGTGACCGACAATCGCAATCTGAGCTTCTATGAGCCACAGCCCGATGTGGATATTTTCACGGACGAGGCATGGCTGGACGAGGATCGCTACCTGTACTTTTTTAACGGCGCCGAGGGCATGATCCTGACCGAGGAGCGCAACGAGGCGGGTATTGTGGGCGAGCTGTTCCTGAACTATTTTTCCGCGCTGATGCACGGCGATGCCGCAGGCTATGCGACCCTGTTCACCGAGGAATACCGCGCCGACACACAGCTTCCTGAATATTTCACCATGCAACGGGTATACGATATAAAGGTCACAAAGACTCTGGAAACCGAGATCACCGAGGGAGAATATGCCGGATTGACCCGCTATCTCTTTACGGTATCCTACAGTATCATGAGAAATGACGGCACCTTCCGCCGCGATATTTCGAGCGGCGGCGTGTCTCCCCAGGTCTTTGAGCTGTTATCGGACGGCACATCGGTGCACATTAACGGGATCGAGGCCGTCCGTTACGCCAGCTGACCTCTTTACACGGATGCGGACACCGCACACATGCCTGTGCAAAAGCGGGTCTGACTTTCGCCGCACCGCGATCCGAAAAATGATTTTGCAAAGGAGCGATTCCGTATGACCGGCAGTTCCGCAACGTCTGTCTTTTTTCTGACCTCGCTTCTTCCTTATCTGTGGCTTGCCATCGCCGTGCTCTGCGTCATCTGCGAGGGCGCATGGCACAGCCGCGTGCCGCTCTGCCTCATACCGGGCAGTCTTGCCGCACTGATCTTCTCGTTTTTTGATCGGACGGCATACCGTCAGGCGCTTCTCTTCTTCGCCGTCTCCGTCGTCGTGCTCCTGCTGCGCTTTACGGTGTTCCGCCGACGCAGATCGGTGCTTCCGCCGCCCGGAAGCTGCGTACTTGCGGTGTACACCGTGTCGGTGTACGGCATGGGCAAGGTGCGCTGGAACGGCGCGCTGTATGACGCTGTCCTTGCCGAAGGGACGGTGGTGGAGCCGGGCGACATGGCGCGTGTGGTATCGACGGTGGGAAATGCCGTCAGTATCCGCCCCGATACGTCGGCGCACTGACGCACCGACGCACCGACGCAGATCCGACCGAAGCCGCCAAAGCACCCCGATCCGTCAGCAATATTTCCACACAAAAACAGGTGATACCATGACATTTTTCTCCTGCCCCATATGCCGCGCACTGCTCGTCCCCGCCGAACGGACGTGGCGGTGCGAAAACGGACATTCCTACGATGTCGCCCGCTCGGGCTATGTCAATCTTCTGCCGCCCTCCGGACGTGACCGCCACGGAGACGACCGCCCCATGATCGCGGCGCGCCGCGACTTTCTGCAAAAGGGCTACTATAACCACTTGGCGGACGCCGTGTGTCGGGAGGCTCTGCGGTATGCGCATGACGGCTGTGTTGTGCTGGACGCAGGGTGCGGCGAGGGCTACTATACGGGAAGGCTCGAACGGACGCTTCGCGAAAAGGCGGGGGACTGCCGCGTTTTCGGGGTCGATCTTTCCAAAAACGCATTGGCGCTTGCCGCACGTACATATCCCAACGTCCGCTTTGCGGCGGCGTCGGTCAATGCGATTCCCCTGCTCGATAACAGCGTTGATATCGTTGTGGATATCTTCTCTCCCTTGGCGGATCGGGAATATCACCGCGTGCTCAAGCCCGACGGCGTTCTCCTGTATGCCATTCCGCTGGAACAGCACCTGTTTTCGCTGAAGCAGGCGGTCTACCGCGAACCGTATCCGAACCGCGTACAGCATCGGGAGATAGCAGGCTTTGCCGCGCCCGAGCGCACGGATATCCGTCGACGGATCACATTGCCGTCCACGGAGGATATCCTCAGCCTGTTCACCATGACCCCCTATTTTCATAAGACCTCGCCCGAGGATATGAAAAAACTCTCCACGCTTTCCTCTCTGGAAACTGACGCGGATTTCGCCCTGCTCTGTTACCGTAAACTGTGATTACCGTGTATCGGCATGCCGATACGCCATCAAAAAAGCCTCCCTGATGCGGGAGGCTTTTTTGGTGGCGCACACGATCCGATCGATCCTGCGTGCCGTGCCCGCTTTTATTTGTCTTGCGGATGAAATCAAGGCGTGATATGTCCGTTTAAGGGGGTCTGTGCAGACTTCGCACCCCGCGTCGGGGCGCGCGCGGTTTAGCGCGCTCGAACGGGAATCGGCGGGAGTATTACTAAATCGTGCGTACAGACGAAATCCGCCGCCGATCCCCGTCCGAGCCGCCGTCCAAATGGACGGCGGCGACCGACGCGGGGCTACGGATGTGCCTCAAAATCACATGTACCAAAGGATATTGTACTTGTTTCCGATAGTGACGCCGATGAGGCTCCCTTGTGTAAAGGGAGCTGTCGGCGAAGCTGACTGAGGGATTGGAAATAATCAATTTGCACCGAACAATCTCTCCGTCACGGTTTTACGCAGAGCGCGCCGCGCCACCTCCCTTTACACAAAGGAGGCTTTCCCGAGGTGACGCATGAGAATAGGTCGGTCCTATGTAAAATACGGTTGTTTTACGGCGGGCGACCACTGGTCGCCCGCTCTTTTATCTGCGGCACGGACGGGATCGAGAACGCTTTCCCCCGCACGAACGTCA
>CABUHM010000020.1:0-13653 GCA_902491355.1 uncultured Eubacteriales bacterium | reverse complement strand
GTTTTGGGCGGCAACGGCGGCTACCTCGGTATTTTCGGTGCGGAAAGCCGCTCCTTGGCGCGCAAAACCAATTTCTGCTGTCGGTACTGCCCGCCTCTGCTTGCGTTTCCCCTCCTGCGGGACCTGTGCGCAGAGCTTTCCATGTCGGCGGCGGAGCGGCAGGGGCAGGCGGAATATAACCGCGGGACGGTGCTGTCCGACTACTCCGTGGGGCGCATGGCAGACGACTGCGAGGCGGTCTATTCCGCAGTTGTCGCAGAGCATGTGGGCAGATGAGGGCTTATTGCTTCGGACGGCGGCGCGTCGGCTTGAACGTTTCTTCTGTCTCTTCCTCCCCGGCATCGCCGCGGCGCATCCCGCGTGAGACATCCCGCAGGACAAGCAGACCCGACAGGACGAGCATGCCGCCGAAGATCCGTCTCAGCCATCCGAGCGGAAGCACACCCGTGAGCGTGGTTCCCATAAGCGAGCCGAGCAGTCCCGCGCCCGAGAGGATCGCCCAGATGCGGGCATCGGGTCGGTGGCGCCGGCAGTGCAGAAGCAGAGCCGAGGCGGCGCACAACAGGAAAAACCACAGATTGACCCCCTGCGCGTAAAGCTGGGGCGCGTTTTTTGCCATGGTGAGGTAGAGGATGAGCAATCCGCCGCCGCCCACGCCCATGCCGCTCAGAACGGCGACAAAAAATACAATCCAGAATTCAAGCATATACTGTTATCGGATGCCTCCTGATTTTTTGAGAAGATGCGGAAAAAGCGAAGGACGGAGTGCCGGAAACGGCGCGGAAAAACTTTGTGCGGAGCGCTTTCCCGTACAACCTCCGATGCGGAAAGGCGTAGGATAGAGCGCCGAAAACGGCGCGGAAAAACTTTGTACGATGCACTTCTTGTACAACGTCCGATGCGGTAAGAAAAAGGACGCGGGATGCAGACGTAACGGTGATTGCAAACGCCATGGCGCGGCTACAAAAGCATGCGGGAGCCTGCCCAGACGGTGAGGATGGCAAAGACGATCTTTACGGTCTGCGCACGGAGACGGCGCGTCAGATACGCACCTGCCGCACCGCCCGTAATGCCCGGCAAAACGTACGGGGTAAGGTCGGAGAACGATACGATGCCGCGCGCGAGATAATTCAGAGAGGATATGGTGGTGATCACGCTGACCACCGCAATATTCATCACAAAACGGTCCTTTGCCGTGCGGTAGTGCATGCGGGAGAGGGCAAAATAGAGGATCATGCCCCCGCCGCTTCCCAGAAGTCCGTTGCACAGTCCTGCCAGCAGACCCACGACGGCGAGCAGACCCACGGCGGGCTGTCCGTGTTCCCTGCGGGAAGGCGGAAGTACCGAGGAATTCGTAATTTTCACCCCCAAAGTGCAGACAAAGACGGTCGGATCGGAAATCGAGCCGCATGTCGGAAAGGTATTTTCATTATGAATGTAGTATCCGCAATCTTTTTCGGAATCATACAGGGCTTGACCGAGTTTTTGCCGGTCTCCTCCTCCGGACACCTTGCCATTATGCAGAACATATTCGGCATGGAGAACGTGGAAGAGACCAGCCTGACCTTTACGGTACTGCTTCACCTCGGAACGCTGATCGCAGTCTTTTTGGTGTATCGGCGCGACATTTTCCCACTGATCCCTGCGTTTTTCACGGGACTGGGAAAGCTGTTTCACGGGAAACGGAAGCTCGCCGACTATAACGAGCGGGAACGGATGGTCTTTTTCGTCATCCTCGCTACCGTGCCGCTCGTCCTTGCCGTTTTGATGAAGGACGGCGTGGCGCTCCTGAGCGCGCATACCAAGGTCATCGGCTTCATTCTAATGCTGAACGCATTGGTTCTGTACATATCCGATCGGTTCTCGGGCGGAAACGGCGGCATCAACGAGATGACGCCCCGCAGTGCGGTGATGGTGGGACTGTGCCAGTTCTGCGCCGTCCTGCCCGGCCTGTCCCGCTCGGGCGCGACCATCACGGGCGGACTGTTGCAAGGCTTCTCCCGCGAATTCGCTGTGAAATTTTCGTTTATTTTGTCCATTCCCGCCATTCTCGGTGCAAACATTTTAGAGGTGCCGAAAATTGTCAGCAACCCCATACCGCAGGGTGAGATGGTCGCGTACATCGCGGGCGTGGTCGCGGCGGCGCTCTCGGGCATTGCGGCAATGAAGCTGTTGCAGTTCATTTCGCGCAAGTCCAATTTCCGCATTTTCTCGTATTACTGTCTGGCGGCAGGTCTGATTGCCGTGATCTTCGGATAAGAGCGGTCAAAGCGACGGACGTTGATTTTGATTTTCGGTTTTTGAGATTAAGGAAGGTGTAAAGGTTTGGCAAACACCAAAAAAACAAGGAAAACGGGGAGCAGCGACTCTCGAACGCAGAAAAAGCCTGCGGCAAAAAAGCGCGAAAAAAGCGTCGAGGCGCGCAATCCCGACAGCCTGCGCAATCAGCTTATCCCCTGTCTTTTGTTCCTGTGCGCACTGCTGATCGTGATCTGCTTGGTGTGGAGCGATAACGGCTGGCTCGGCAATTATATCAAGCCCGTGCTTTACGGACTGTTCTCGTTTGCTGCAATTGCCGTGCCTGTGCTTCTGTGCGTGCTGGCGCTGTTCTGGAAGCGGTCGGTGCGCGACGGGGTACTGCCGTCCCGCATTGTCTTTGCGATTCTGTGCGTGGTGATGTTCTGCGTGGTTTCTTATGCCATCGGATATTACCCTAAAAATCAGGAATTTTCCGCGTCGGCGTTTTGGGAAGCGGGCAGACAGTGGAAGGGCGGCGGCATCATCGGCAACGTGCTCGGCTGGGCGCTTTGCCGTCTGGTGGGCGCACCCTGTACGGCGGTGGTCTCCATTGCCGCACTGCTCCTGTTTGTGATGCTTCTGGTGGGCGCAACGCCGCACAGCATCTATGTGTTCTGCGCCTTCCATTGGAAGCGGCATCGGGAGAAGATGGCAGCCGATCGGGAAAGCAGGGATGAGGCGTACCGCCGCGAAATGGAGCGGCAGAAGTATCATCCCATCCGCACCGAGCCGCAGGCAGAACAGCCGATCGCCGCACCGCCGCGACGCGGCAGACACCGTGCCGATCCCGCCGACGAGGTGGTGGACGACATGCCCGCGCCCGCAGAAAATGCCGACGCCGACGTTGAATCCGTTGCGGCAAACGAAGAGACCGAGGAGGTCATCCTGCCCACCGTCACCCTGCGCGGGCAGACCCAGCCCGACCTTGCGTCCGCCGTGGCAAACGGCGCGGATAGTGCAAACGGTGCCGAGGGGGTGGAGAAAAATGTGCTCCGTCCCGAAGAGACTCCCCGCCTGCGCCGCCGTCCCGTGGATGCGGCATTTGCGGGAGAGGGAGATGCGCAGAACGGAGAGATCACCGATATTTTCTCGGAGGAGAATCCCATCAGCGAGGACATCCTCCGTCGGTTCGTTTTGGGAAAGCAGGAGGGAGACGCGGAAACGCAGAGCGGCTCCGTGGATCTCGGCGACCCGTCTGCGGCAGAAGAGGAAGGTCTTGCGGTGGAACGAAGCGCCGCCGTACCCGAGGCTGTGCCCGCAGAGGTGAAAAAGCCCGAGCCGCCCCCGTATCAGTTCCCGCCTATTTCGCTTCTGAATCAGGGCACACAGCCCTCCAATTCCGATATATCCGAGGAATTGCAGACCACGGCGAAGAAGCTGGTGGATACCCTGCGCAGCTTCAAGGTGCGCACCCGCATCGTCAATGTGTCGCGCGGACCTACCATCACCCGTTATGAGCTGTCGCCCGAGGAGGGCATCCGCGTGCGCTCCATCCTGAATCTGGTGGACGATATTTCCCTGAATCTGGCGACCTCGGGCGTGCGCATCGAAGCACCCATCCCGGGCAAGCAGGCGGTGGGCATCGAGGTGCCGAACCGCACGGTGGAGACCGTGTATCTGCGCCGCCTCATTGAAAATCCGCAGTTTTCGCAGTCGGCAAGCCGCATCACGGTCTCTCTGGGCGAGGACGTGGCGGGCGCGCCGGTGTATCTGGATATCGCGAAGATGCCTCATTTGCTGATTGCCGGCGCTACCGGTATGGGTAAATCGGTGTGTATCAACTCCATGATCGTCAGCCTTTTGTATAAGGCGTCTCCGGACGAGGTGAAGCTGATCCTCATTGACCCCAAAAAGGTGGAGCTGAATATCTATAACGGTCTGCCGCATCTGCTCGTTCCCGTGGTCAGCGACCCCAAAAAGGCGGCAGGCTCCCTGCAATGGGCGGTGACTGAAATGGAACGTCGGTTCACCCTGATCGAGGAGGTGGGCGTGCGTGATCTGAAAACCTATAACCAGGTGACAAAGGACGATCCCGAAAAGGAATTCCTGCCGCAGATCATCATTATCATCGACGAGCTGGCGGATCTTATGATGACCGCGCCCGACGACGTGGAGGAATCGATCTGCCGTCTGGCACAAAAGGCGCGCGCCGCAGGCATGCATCTCATCATCGGTACACAGCGCCCCTCCGTGGACGTCATCACGGGACTGATCAAGGCGAACATTCCGTCCCGTATCGCCTTTACGGTGGCTTCTCAGGTGGACTCCCGCACCATTCTGGACATTACGGGTGCGGAGAAGCTGATCGGGCGCGGCGATATGCTGTATGCGCCGGTCGGATGCGTCAAGCCCATTCGTGTGCAGGGCGCTTTCGTGAGCGAAAAGGAGATTGAATCCATTCTGGATTTCATCGACAAGAGCCACGGTCAGGGCGTCTACAACGAAGAGGTTATCGCCTCCATCGAACGGGAGGCGGCGCGTTGCGGACAGTCGCATAAGGGCGGCGACGACGCGGGCGGCGACGACGGCGAGGTGGATCCCATGCTGTATGACGCCATTGAGCTGGCACTGCAAAGCGGAAAGATTTCCACATCCCTCATTCAGAGACGGCTGTCCCTCGGCTACGGCAGAGCGGCAAAGCTCATCGATGCCATGGAGAGTCGGGGCATCGTCAGCGCACCCGACGGGCAGAAGCCGCGTCAGGTCCTCATCACGCAACAGCAATATATGGAAATGCGGCTCAAGGGCGGCGAGCTGGATGAATGACAGGGCGCACATTCGCCGAAAATCGACAGAATATTGCGTACGCGGGAACGGAAAAATGCCCGTCCCGCCTGCGTATTCCGCAAAAATGTGAAATAACTGTAATTAATCACGAAAACCGGTTGACAATCGCACAAAGAATTGTTACAATACACTTGGTATATTGGAGAATCAGCATTCGCCAAATTAAGAAAGGAGGAACCTCACGTTCAGGAGAACGGAGGTATTCTAACAATGAAAAAAATATTTGCCATTGCACTTGCCGCATTGATGCTCACGGCTTGTTGCGCATTGCCGTCGTTTGCCGCAGGCACCGGTACAGAAGAGGATCCGTACACCGTGCAGAAGGGCACACCGAATGTAGACGGCGTGCTGGACGATATGTACCGCACCTCTTACAGCCTCAGCCTTTCCGACTCGGACCGTTTCTATCCCATCGGTGCAAACGGCACGGGTGAAGCCGGCGCGGACGGCAACACCGTCAACGCACGTTCTTATGTTCTTTGGGACTATTCCTACCTGTACATCTGCACCATGGTATACGATAACACCATCTACACCCGCGGTCAGACATGGGTCGACCTGGAAGAGGATCCGTGGCAGAACGACTGCGTAGAGTTCTGGATCGGTCAGGCGGGCTTTGAGTGGAAAAATACCTTGGACGCATTTGGCTATGCGTTCTCCACCGGTAACGGCGTTGCTTCCTTCTCTTACGAGGATGCCGTTTACTATACCACCGTCAATCAGGACGAGGGCTACTACGTCACTGAGATGGCACTTCCTCTGCGCGATATCGACGAAGGTCTGAAGCTGACCACCTGCCTGCAGGTCAACAGCATTGACTCCACCGAAAACGGCGGTGCTTGGCAGTCCAACCAGGGCAAGCGCGATTACGTGATTCTCTCTGCCGAGGAATCCATCGGTGCCGCTTCCAACGGCGAAGTGACCACCCGTGTGACCGAAGAGATCACCACCAAGAAGAACCCCGCCGCCGAGGATCCTAACGTGACCACCAAGGACGGCGACAATGTTACCACCGCCGGCGACAATAAGGTCACCACCGGAAAGAAAAATGATGCGACCACGCCGAAGGCTGATGACAACGGCAGCAGAAACGAAAAGTCCGGATGCGGTTCCGTTGTGGGCACCTCCGCTGTGCTTATGCTCCTGAGCGTTGCTGCTATCCCCGTGATCGCTTCCAAGAAGAGAAAATAATGAGAGAGAGCGTTGGAACGCGTTCGGAAATGCGGTCGTCGTGTCTGCGGCGGTACGTATGTGAGGTGAGAAGGCGTCAGCCTGACCGAAGATCGGCACTTGGATTTTATATTTTGAAAAATCGAAGCCGGACGGTTCGGTCTGTCCGAACGGACGGTCTGCGCAAGTGAAAAATTGCCGGTGTGCAGTGAAATACTGCGGTACACCGGCAATTTTTAATTGACGGCGCGGTTCGATGCCACAATCCCTCAGTCAGCTTCGCTGACAGCTCCCTTTGCACAAGGGAGCCTTGTGCCTCGGTTTTGTCAGTACGATGGATGGGGAGCGGGCGACCACTGGTGCTCGCCGAAAAACGAACATATCGCACCCATCATCGACCTACCCGCGCCCGCCGCCGCGAGAAAGCCTCCTTTACACAAGGGAGCCTGGCGCTTCGGTTTTGTCTGTGCGATGGATAGGGAGCGGGCGACCGCCGGTCGCCCCTACTATGACGTTAACGCTAAAAGTTTACTTCGCGAATCATCCGAAGGAGGAAAAGGTGTATAGGTGTTACAGAGCACGATAATTCACTTGCGTAAAGATTTAGGCACAATATGGCACTACAAAACACTGTGACGTTTGTGCGCATAGGGGACATTGCATCCCCACAAAAAATAAAAAGATGAGAAAGGACGAATGTTATGTATCCATACCCCCTCTTCTGGGAGGTCACTCTGTATGAAATTCTGATCGTGGTCGGCTTTATCGGCGCCATTGTGATCTACCGACTGCTGTGTGACAGGGATCACCTTCCCGCCGAAGTCCTGAACTTGGGCATTTACGGCGGTGAGGCGGGACTCATCGGCGGATACTGTATCGCTGTGGCGGTGCAGGCGTTCTACAATTACATGGAAACAGGCGTCTTTTCCATCAACCGCAACACGGGCGCCACGTTCTACGGCGGACTGCTGGGCGGCGCGGCGCTGTTTTTGGCGGTGTATTTCGGTGTGGGGCACTTTGTGTGCCGCGGTCGCGAAAACATCCGTCATTTCTGGCGGGTGTCCGATTTTGCCATGTGCGGCATCGCCTTTGCACACGGCATGGGACGCATCGGCTGTCTGATGGCGGGCTGTTGCTACGGCAAGACCACCGATTCGGTGTTCGGCATCTATATGGTCAACCTGCACCGACGGGTCATTCCGGTACAGTTATATGAGGCGATCTTTCTGTTTCTGCTTGCGACACTGCTCATTGTGCGCTGTGTGCGGGGCAAGAGCTACTGCATGCCCCTGTACATGTCGGTGTACGGCGTGTGGCGCTTCCTCATCGAGTATCTGCGCGGGGACGACCGAGGCGCTACCGTGGTGCCCTTCCTCACCCCGTCTCAGCTGATCGCCGTGGTTCTCATCGCGGGCGCGGCAGTGGTATATTATTTTGAGCGGCGCAGTCTGCGCGCGCGGGAGGGTGCCGAGCATGCCGAAGCGTGACCGTCTTTTGCTCTTGGGCATGGCGGCTTCGGTGGCGCTCTTTTTGGGCTATGAGTGGCTGTTTGCGGGAAAAACGGGACTGCCCCCGCCGCAGGCGGAGCTGACTGACATGACGGTGACGCGGCTTTTGGGCGGCGCGGCGTTTCTTCTGCTCGTCCGCTACATGGAGTTTCCGCTTTTCGGACTGCGCACCGACCGTGTGTCCTTTCTGCGCACCCTGCCGTTCTGGCTTGTGGCATGCAACAATCTTCCCGTGCTCCCCCTGCTGACGGGCGATGCGGTGCTGACCGACGCGTGCAATGCGGGCAATCTGCTCCTGCTCGGCGCGGAGTGCCTTGCCATCGCACTGTTTGAGGAAAGCGCGTTTCGGGGCATTCTGCTCCTGCTTCTGCTCCGACACTTCGGGGAGACGCGCGGCGGCAGAATTCGCAGTCTTATCGTGTCGTCGGTCATTTTCGGCGCGGTGCATCTGGCGAATTTGTTCTCGTCGTCGCCGCCCGCCGTGCTCCTGCAGGTGGGCTATTCCACCCTGATCGGCGGGATGTGCGGCATCGCACTGCTTCTGTGCGGCAAGCTGTGGGTTCCCGTCGCCCTGCATGCCGTGTACGATTTTTGCGGTCAGCTTGTGGACACGGTGGGAAAGGGAACTGTGTGGACGGTGCCCGAGATCGTGCTCACGGCGGTTGTGGGGACGGCGGTGGCGGGCTACGCCCTGTTCGTGCTCTTCGACATGGATCGCGCACATACCTTTTTTGATTCGGAAAACAGAGCCGCATCCGCGGTTCGGCAATGAAATCATGGAAACATGAAAAAATGAGGAGATCGGTTATGACAAAAATATCGGAATTGGAGCCGCGCGAGGTCTTTTCGCTGTTTGACGCTGTTTGCGCCATCCCGCACGGCTCGGGAAATACGGCGGCACTGGCGGACTTCTGCCTTTCGTTTGCGAAAGAACACGGACTGGAAGCCGAAAAGGACGCAGGCGGGAACGTGATCATCCGCCGCCCCGCCACCGCAGGCAGGGAAGGGGAAGCAGGACTGATTTTGCAGGGACACCTTGACATGGTGTGCGCCGCGCAGGACGGCAATGCGGCGCGGATGGCGCACGAACCGGTGCATCCCGTAGCGGACGGCGACCGCGTCACGGCGCAGGGCACCTCGCTCGGTGCGGATAACGGCATCGGACTTGCCATGATCCTTGCCATGCTTGCCGACGAAACGCTCAGCTGTCCGCCCATGGAGGCGGTGTTTACCGCCGACGAGGAAACGGGCATGTACGGTGCCGAGGCACTGGAGCTTTCCCGTCTGCACGGACGGCGGCTCATCAATCTGGACTCCGAGGAGGAGGGCTGTATCACGGTGGGCTGTGCCGGCGGTGTCCGCGCGGATTGCAGTCTGCCCCTTTGCCGCGTGCGTACCGAAGGGGTGCGTTGCACGGTTTCGGTGGGCGGCTTGCGCGGCGGACATTCGGGCGGCGACATCACCTTGGGACGGGGCAACGCGTGCCGTCTGCTCGGACGCGCCCTGCGCACACTGGCGCAGGATGTCCGCTTCTGCCTGCTCTCCGTGACGGGCGGTACGGTGGAAAACGCCATTCCCGTACAGGCGACAGCCGAAATTCTTGTGACCGACGGTCAGGAACGGGTCATGCCGTGTATGGAGCGCGTGCAGACCTGCTTCGCCGACGAGCTGAAATATACCGATACGGACGTAACCCTCACCTGCACGTTTGGCGGGGACGCATCCCGCGCGGTCTGTGAGGCGGTCACGCCTGACGACACCGACGCGGTTCTCTTCCTGCTTTGCAATCTGCCAAACGGCGTTCAGCACATGTCCCCCCTCATGCCCGAATTGCCGCAGACATCTCTCAACCTCGGCGTCATGACCCTGGAGGACACCTGCTTCCGCACCCAGCATTCTCTGCGTTCCTCGGTTGCAACCCAAAAGGAATGGATGCAGACACAGCTTGCGGACTGTCTGCGCCGCGTGGGCGGCACGGCACAGTTCCATGCCGATTATCCCGCGTGGGAGTACCATCCGGACTCCCCCCTGCTTGCCGAGATCAAGGCGGTCTACCGTGCGCAGTACGGCAGTGACCCCAAGGTGATCGCCACGCACGGCGGTCTGGAGTGCGGTCTGTTTGTGCACAAGGCGCCCGAGCTGGACTGCGTTTCCATCGGTCCGGACATCTTTTCGCCCCATTCTGCGGGAGAAGCCGTTTCCATCCCGTCGGTCGGACGCACCTATGCCTTTGTGCGCGCCGTGGTAGCGTCGAAAAATGGCAAAACATCCTGAAACATATTGAAATTTGAATTTCGGTATGATATAATGACGGGAGAAAGAGCGAAATCACGGGAAAAGGGCGCATGGCAGGCGATACCGCACGGTGCCGCGCCGTCCGCACCCGCGCTTTATGGGAGGAAGAACGTGGCGCAATCGGCAAATTATAACGGTGCCGCGCTGGCATATCTCGGCGATGCGGTTTTGGAGCTTCTCACCCGTCACACCCTTCTGCTTTCGGGCGTGACCAACGTGGGCGAGCTGAACCGCATGGCGGCGGCATATGTGCGTGCGACCGTGCAGAGCGAGGCGGTGGACCGTCTTTTGCCCGTCCTCACCGAGGAGGAAAATGCCGTTTACCGCCGCGGACGCAACGCAAGCAGTCATTCGATCCCCAAAAGCGCGTCCCCCCGCGAATATCGTCGTGCCACCGGCATGGAGGCGTTGTTTGCCCACCTGTACCTTGCAGGGCAATTCGACCGTTTGCACGAGCTGTTCGCCGTGGCGTTTCCCCAAAGCTCCGCTCATTTATGTCAGGAGGACAAGCAGTGAAAAAAACGATTGGGGAATTCAAAAAATTCATACTCCGCGGCAACGTGGTGGATATGGCAGTCGGTGTGATCGTGGGTTCTGCTTTCGGCAAGATCGTGACCTCATTGGTCAACGATATCCTGATGCCGCCCATCGGTCTGCTTTTGGGCAGTGTCAACTTCACGGATCTTAAAGTGGTCTTAAAGGAAGGCTCCACCGATGCCGCAGGCGCCGAGATCGCACCGGTGACCATCAACTACGGTGCTTTTATCCAGTACATCCTGGACTTCCTTTTGGTCGCCCTGTGCATTTTCTCCTTTGTCAAGGCGGTGGGAGCGATCCGTACCCGCTTTGAGAGAAAAAAGGAAGAAGAGAAAAAAGCCGAAGAGCCGAAGGGTCCTACGCAGGAGGAACTGCTCACCGAGATCCGCGATCTGCTTCGCGAACAGCAGAAATGATCACCCGCGGTGCTTTGCACGAATCTGCGGTATAGCCTCCACATATATTTGCAATAATAGGAGCGGCGTCCGGTATCAGCCGGATGAACTGCCCCGATTTTGAGTTTTTATGCCGCTGACGGCGGCGGAATGGAGAGAATCAATATGTATTACATTGGCATCGACCTCGGCGGAACCAACATCGCCGCCGGCATTGTGGACGAAAGCTACAAGATCATTAAAAAGGCATCCACGCCCACAAAGGCAAGCCGTCCCGCTGATGAGATCGTGGCAGACATGGCGAAGCTGTGCGCCGACCTGATCGCAGACTGCGGAATCACGGTGGATCAGATCCGCTACGTGGGCATCGCTACCCCGGGTACCGCAAACAGCGACACGGGCGTGGTGGAATATGCAAACAATCTGCCCTTCCTGCGCTACCCCATTGCAGACAAGCTCAAGGAGAAATTCCCCGTGAAGGCGGTCTACATCGAGAACGATGCCAACGCCGCCGCAAAGGGCGAAGCCGTTGCAGGCGTTGCCAAGGACGCAAAATATTCGGTCATGATCACGCTGGGCACCGGTGTCGGCGGCGGCATGGTCTTTGACGGCAAGGTATATTCGGGCTTCAACTATGCGGGCGCCGAGCTGGGTCACATGGTCATCGAGCACAACGGCAAGCCTTGCTCCTGCGGCAGACGCGGATGCTGGGAGGCATATTCCTCGGCTACCGGCCTGATCCGCATGACGCGTGAGAAGTTGGAAAAGACCCCGCGCGATGCTACCGTGATGTGGGAAATGATCGACGGCAACCTCGACAACGTGAGCGGCAAGACCGCCTTTGCCGCCGCCCGTCGCGGCGACAGCGTGGGTCAGGAGGTCGTGGATGAGTACATCTCCTATCTCGCATGCGGTATCACCAACATCATCAACATCTTCCAACCCAATGTGCTTTCCATCGGCGGCGGCATTTGCAACGAGCGCGATTTCCTGCTCAAGCCTCTGATGGAGACCGTCAACCGCGATCAATACACGCGGAATTCCGATAACAAAACTCAGGTCAAGATCGCCGCACTCGGCAATGATGCGGGAATCCTCGGCGCGGCGCTTCTGCGCGTCTGATTTGCGCTGAACCGTTCGGTTCACGTGACGCAAGCCGAAAAAACAAGACCGATCCCGTTGCTTGACAGAGCATAGCAAAAACAGCCCCGGTAAAGGTGACGCAAACGGTGCGTCCCTTTACCGGGTGCTTTCTGTTTCGGCGCGGCGCAGATTCGGGCAGGCGGGAAACGGCAGAAGATCGGGGGAGGCGTTCCCCTGAAAAGAACATAACAGAAAAGAGTGAAGCCCATTGAATCAAAATGTAACCGAAAATCTGACCCTGTTCCGTCGGATGAGTGACCGCCGCACGGTGCACGATACCCCGGGACTTGAGGTGCGGTGCGAGGACGGGAAATACGGCGTGGTGAACCGACACGGCAAGACCTTGATCCCGTTCCGCTATCACAGCATTTACAGCGTGGGTGTGGGGCTTTTGGCGTTGTGCCGCGCCGGCAAGTTCGGACTGGTGCGCATCATGTGGGACGACGCAGCAGGGCACTATCACTTCGCCGTGGTGCTCAAGTGCGAATACGATGCCATTATGCCTGCGGCGGAAAACGGCAGGCTTCTTCTGCTTCGCCGCCGCAACCGCTATTCCTTCCTCGGCGCGTTTGACCGTGCGCCCACCGGCGAATTTTCCGGTGCGGCGGTCGTGGGCAGTCGCTTCGCGGAGGGCTATTACTCCGGATTTGAGACGGGCGTCCTGTTCGACTTGGTGTCGGGCGGCGCCTACCCGCACGAACGGGAAATGTATCACAAGTACGTGGGGCGCTCGCGGGATACCGATGTGCTGGTCGCCGTTTCCGAGGAGGGCGTGCGTCTTGAATTTTTCGGGCATTCCGGACTGATCCGCACGACCCAGTGGTATGACGAGATTCTGCCCCTCCTGTGCGCCTCTCCCCTCCGCGAATCCACCGTACACTGCTTCTTTGTGCGTCTCGGCGAGCGGAAGCTGATTTTAGACGGGCAGGGAAACGAGCTGTGTCGCCGTCCATCCGATACCCAGTTCGAGGTCGCCGTGCGGGATGCGTTCGGAAAGCTCGCGTTCTCCGCGCACTCGGGCGATGCGGCATGGAACGAGCCGCCCCATCCCTTTGACGGCTCGCACATGCCCGTTTCGGTTGCGCGCCGTGCCTTGGACGCGGCAGGGTATCTGCCGCCCATGTGCATTCCCGCAAAGCCCAAAATCGCGGCAAAGCGCAAAGGAACCATTCGGGTGCATGCGTCCGATCTGCTCCGCGCGCCTCTTCACTTTCACAAGGACGCGCCGCACGGGGAGCATCACCGCTAACCGCCCGCCGCACACCGCATGTTTTCCGTCCGCGCTTCATATGATATCTGTGATACTCGTGCGGAGGTCTTGTGCATATGGAGCTTTGGGAAACCGTTTTGTGCGGCATCGGGTTGGCGGCGGATGCCGTGGCAGTGTCTGCCGTTAAGGGGATGGAAAACCGCCGCTCTCCCTTCCGTTCCGCCGTCCTGTGCGGGCTTTGGTTTGGCGTGTTTCAGGCGCTTATGACCGCGTTGGGTGCCCTGCTTGGGGATCGGTTTCGCGCCGTTAT
>CABUHM010000019.1:0-14171 GCA_902491355.1 uncultured Eubacteriales bacterium | reverse complement strand
GCAGAAGCGGACGCAGCGGCAACAGTCTCCGCAAGCACGGCGCGGCGCACGGCGGCTTCTGCCGCCCTCGGCATGCTCTCCTTGGTGAGAAACAGATGGATAAGACCCGCAAACGTGATACCGTGCAGTTTGGTGCCGGTCTTTTCCTCGTAGCCCTCCACCGATTTTTTCATCGCCCGACGGGCATAGTTCAGCCGGCTTTTGACCGTTCCCTCGGAAACGCCCTGAATCTCCGCGATCCGACTGACGGGAAGCTCGTCGTAATAGTACAGAACAACAGCCGCGCGCTGTTCCTCGGACAGCTCCTGCACCATGCTTTGCACGACGCGGCAAAGCTCTTCCTTTTCATATACGTCGGAGGGAGAAGCGTCCTCGCTCTCGTCCGCTAAGGTATCGAACAGTGTATTGCCGTCCTCGTCCTCCTCGACTAAGATCTCTTTTTTCTTCTTGAAGTGGCGAGTGCACTGGTGATACGCAATCCGATGCATCCATGTGACGAATGCCGCAGGCTCACGCAGATCCCGTATGGTCCGAAAGACCTCCACAAAGGTCTCCTGAGTGATATCGCACGCGGTGTCCGCATCTCCCACCGTTTTCCGTGCGAAATAATAGATATCGTTGTAAAAGCTCTGATACAGCTCGGTGAATGCCGCCTCGTCGCCGTTCTGCACGCCGCGGACAAGTGCAGTCAGTTTTTCCTGTTCCATGTCTTTTTCTCCTTCCCGTCGGTGATCAAGCCGTTTGATGTGTGAACAAAGATTACGCGAAGCAGTGCCAGAAGCGCCGCTGCCCGACCTTCGGGCATGGGATGCTCGGATGCGTCCGTGCACAGCGCCCGATGCAGGAAGGCAAAATACGATTCCCCGTTTTGTCTCCCGTTTTCGTTTTTTTGCGTTTGCATGAGAATGCCCCTTTCCTTTCTTTGTAGGATAAGGGGAATGAAAAACGGACTCGGTTTTATTTAAAGTAAAAAACGAAGCAATTTTTGCCAAAAAATTACATAAATCGATTTGTTATAGTACAATGTTCGTGAAATGTCAACTGTATAGGTAAAATTGTTCCGCTAAGGGAGCGCCGCAGTAGAAATCGTACAAGTATCAGGCGTTTTTCGGCTATGTGAAACGCGGGGTTGAGGCACTGTCAAAGCCCCGCGTCGGGTGCCGTCTGCCGCAGGCAGGCGGCAGGCGAGCGTCGGCGGCACATCACGTCTGCACAAACGGTCTTGCAGGACCGCCGCCGATGCCCTCACGCGCGCGGTTCCCGCGCGCGCCCCGACGCGGTGCGCGAAGCCTGTGCAGACCCCACCGGCAATCCCCGACCGGCATAACCGAAACGCGCCCGAACCGCTCTTTTTGAGAAACGGCTCGGGTGCGTATTTTTCCGTAGCGGAAAGGAATCAGCGGTACATTGCCATATAAGGTCCGTGCGCCTCGATGAGATCGTCCACCATATGCGCCATATCGTCGATGGACAGCTCGGCGGCGGTGTGCGGTTCGAGCATGACTGCGCGGAGGATGTCCTCACGCCGACGGGTGCGCGCCGCCTCGATCGTCAGAAGCTGGGTGTTGATGTTGGTCATGTTCATTGCCGCAAGGACGGGCGGCAGATGCCCGATATAGGTGGGATGACAGCCCATGCCGTCGATCAGACAGGGCACCTCCACGCACGCCTGCTCGGGAAAATCCTCGATCAGATGTCCGGTGTTCAGTACATTGCCGCCGATTTTGACAGGATTTCCGGTACAGACCGCCTCCATGATGTAGGACGCGTATTCGTGGGAGCGGGTGTGATCGAGACGGGGGTCGTTCAGGAGCTTTTTGCTCAGAGATTTCCAGTTCTCGATCTGATTCACACAGCGGCGGGGATATTCGTCGAGAGGGATGCCGTAGCGCTCGATCAGCTCGGGATATTTGGACTTGATGTAGAAGCAGTTGTACTCGGCGTTGTGCTCGCTGGATTCGGTGCAGTAGTAGCCGAGCTTGTCGATGTAATCGAATCGGATCATGTCGCCGTGCTTCCCGTTTGCATTTTTCTCCTTGGCGCGGCGGCGGATCTCGGGGTACAGGTCGTTTCCGTCCCGATCGCGGATCTCAAGCAACCACGCCATGTGGTTGATACCCGCGATCAGCTCACGACGTCCCTCCAGCTTGTCCTCCATGCCCACGCCCCGAAGCAGACACTCCGAGCAGGTCTGCACGCTGTGGCACAAACCGATGGTTCGGATGGGCGTATAGCGCTGAAGATAAGCCGTCAGCATCGCCATGGGATTGGTATAGTTGAGCAGGAGCGCATCGGGGCACACCTCTTCCATGTCATGCGTGAATTCCTCCAAGACCGGGATGGTGCGGAGCGCGCGCATAATGCCGCCGATGCCGAGGGTATCCGCAATGGTCTGACGCAGACCGTATTTCTTGGGGATCTCAAAATCGGTCACCGTGCACGGCTCGTACCCGCCGATCTGCACGGTATTGATCACAAACGAAGCCCCGCGCAGAGCTGCCCTTCGGTTCTCCTCGCCGAGGTATGCGGAAATGCGCGCCCTGCCCGCATTGACGTTATCGTTGATGGTGGAAAGAATGCGCAGGCTCTGATCCAGCCGTTCGCCGTTGATGTCATACAGTGCGATCTCGCACTCGCGCAGAGCGGGGGTACACATGACGTCGCCCAGCACATTGCGGGCAAACACCGTACTGCCCGCGCCCAAAAGTGTAATTTTCAGCATAAATTCTCCTTTTGTTTCTCTATAATTCTGTCTTTTGTCTGCGGCACGCTTCGCCAAATCAGAGAATCTGCTCCATACCGATCCTCTGCACCCGCATACCGATGGATTCATAAAAGCGGACGGCACTCGTATTATCCGCCCACACGTTCAGCGTCACGTTGTAACAGCCGCTTTCCTTGGCGAACGTAAGCACATGACGGTAAAGCTCCGTGCCGATGTGCCTGCCGCGAAATGCCTCGTCCACGCACAGATCGTCGATATACAGGCTTTTCACATCGGTCATACTGCTCTCTGGCGGAAACTGACGGAAAACGCAGAACGCATAGCCCGCGATCCTTTCTCCCGCGTCATACACGAACACCGGCGAGCCGTCATCGTGCAGGATCTTTTTCAGGGCTTTCTCGTCGTACTTCCGCGCCCCTTTTTTGAACAGATCGGGACGGGCATCGCTGTGTACGCGGTGCACCTGATACAAAAGCGCGCCGATCTGCGGGATGTCGCGCTCCTCGGCTCTTCGGATGACTGCTTCTCCCGTTTGCATGCTTTTCCTCACTTACTTCCTTTTTTCAATGTGGTGCGGACGGCTCACGTCTTGATATCCACATTATAGATCCCGTAGCCCGCGTCGTTTCTTACGGTCTCAATGACGAACGTGACCGCACGGTCTCCGACCGTGGTTACGACGGTCAGCTCATAGCGGGAGCCTCCCACCGAGCTGTCGTAATACGACGAAGAAAATCCCGTGTATTTTTGAATCCGGATGCCCTCGCTAAAGTCCAATCCGCTCTCGCTTTGCAGAACCCCGAACCGCTTCTCCGGATCCAGAGGACACTCCGGATGCAGAAGCGCTTCCGCCGCCGCAAAATCCTGCGTGCCGAGGGCGCGCAAAAAGTCCTCTGTCGTCTGTGTCGCCTCTTCGCGGCTGACACCGCCCGAGCACGACACCAAAAGGAGCAGGGACAGAACGCATACCGGAGCGGCACACACCGCTCTTTTGCAGAAATGCTTCATTTTCATGATTCGTATATCCTCCCGATGTCTGGCCTGTAAAAACCGCCGTCGTGACCGCAGTGCAGATCGACGGTATTTTCTGCTTTCATTATACCAGTTTCACCGTGTGAATGCAAGACCCTGCGCAGATTTCGCCGCAAAAGCGCCCTGCCCCGCCTTCGTACCGTGCAGGGTGCGGAGGCGGGGCAGGAAAAATCATAAGATACGGAATCCGATCAGGAATAGGACACCAGCGCGCCGAGATCGTGCTGTTTGCACCAGGTATCGGCATAGGAGCCTTCCTTCACCACGATGGTTTTCAGTCCCGTGCAGTCGTAAATTGCCTGCGGGTCGATGCTGGTGACCGAGGCGGGAATGGTGATGGTGGTGAGCTTGCGGCAGGAGGTGAAGGCAAACTGACCGATGGAGGTCACGGTGTCGGGCAGGGTGACCGATGTCACCACGGCATTATAGTAGAATGCGTTGGACAGCGCGGTAACACCGCTCGGCACGGTCACATTCGCTTCCTTTGCGGTGTAGCGGATGAGGATGCCGCGACCCAGAGTCAAAAATCCTGCGGGCTGAGAGGAGAACCACTTGGTGTCGCCGAAGCAGGTGGGTCCCACGTTCTTCACGGAGTCGGGCAGGGTGATGTCAGCCAGTGCGGAGCATCCGCGGAAGGCATACGCCTTGATCTCGACCAGCGATGCGGGCAGATTGACCTCAGTGAGCGCGGTGCAATCGCGGAATGCCTGCGTGCCGATCACCGTAACCGAAGAAGGTACGGTCACAGAGGTTACGGCAGTGCCCCGGAATGCACCGGCACCGATCTCGGTGACAGGCATATCGGAGACAGAGGAGGGAATGACCACGCGAGTATCGCTTCCCGTATATTTGGTAATGACCACATGTCCGCTCACGGTCTTGCAGGTGAAGGCGGAAGCGGGGGTCGGATCGGGCTGAGGATCGGGGGTCGTGTCGGCGGTGGTATCGTCGGTCACGGGCTGATCATCTGTCACTGGCGGCTCGGGAACGTCGGTATCGCTCTTCGAATCCGAGGTAACAGGATCGACCGTGTCGGAATCGGTCACGGGATCGGTGGTGGTCACGGCGGCGGGAGGCGTGGTCACGGGGTCTGTCTGGAGCGGGGTCTGACGAATTCTTCCCGCAACGGCGAATCCGCCCGCAATAGCGGCAATGCCCAGTATCAGAATCAGCACGGGAATCCACAGATTTGCGCGGCGTCTGCCGCCTGCGGGCGCGGCTTCCTCGCATTCCTGCGTGGTCTTGCGGTTCTGCACCAGAGCGGGCGCGTTTTTGGCGACCTCTTCTGCCACAAAGCCGGGAACGCGCGCCAGCTCGGAGTCGCGCGCCAGAACGGCATACCATTCGCCCGCGCGGAATTCCTTGAGCACGGGAATTTCCTTGGACTTTTGACGGACGGCAGTGCTCAGGGTAGACATCGCCTTTTCCAGGAGACGGGGAGCCGTGCCGTCGCCGCATTCCAAAATGCGGGAGGTCTGCGTCTCGCTCATAGAGCCGAAGAAGCGCATGAGCACCACAAAGCGCTCCAGCACGGGGAGGTTGTCCACCGCGCGGGACAGGAATGCGCGCGCCTCTTCATTTTCCGCCGATGCGGAAAGCGCGATCGGCTCGGGCAACTCGAATTTGCATTTCTGATCGTCGTCGGGCAGATCGCCGTCAAACAGATCGGGGTTCTGCTCCTTCACGAAATTCTTACAGCGGTTTGCCGCCACTGCCATGATCCACTTGGGGAAATCCTCGGGATCATGCAGGAGATTCAGCTTATGGAACGCATGATAGAAGGTACGCTGGAGCATCTGTCCTGCCGCTTCCTTGTTCTGCGTGAGCTTGAGACACAGGTAATAAACGGGAGTTTTATACGCATCGTACAGAGCGGAAATCGCAGTACGGTCGCCGGTACGAGCGGCGGCGATAATATCTGTGAGATTCATTTGTTTTCCTTTCTTTGCGGGGGGATTCTTCCCCGATCCGATCGAATACGGTTTTATTCTATCACAGACTTCCGTTTTTGTCAATCACCCCATGCCCATACGTCGCATTTTTCCGCATCGTGCAGAAACGGCGGAAAGCATGCGTGAAGCACCCTCTCCGCCGTCCGATACCGTTTTTTGGTTTTTCCCGTCACCGTCCCGCCGTCTCGCGGTACAGCGCTGCATACCGCTCCGCAGCACGCTTCCACGAAAAATCGATCTCCATGATCTTGCGCACCAAGGCGTTCCATTTTTCGCGGTCATACAGATAGACGCCCAGCGCCTGCCATATCACATGGAGCATATCGTGCGCGTTGTAATTGGCAAAGGTGAAGCCGTTGCCCTCTCCCGTTTCGCGCAGATACGGACGCACGGTGTCCGCCAAGCCGCCCGTCTCGCGCACCAGAGGCACCGTACCGTAGCGGGACGCGATCATTTGCGAAAGCCCGCACGGCTCGGCACGGGAGGGCATCAGGAGCAGATCGCCGCCCGCATACATCCGACGCGCCAGCAGTCCGTCGTAGCGCAGAACCGTGCGCACCTGATCGGGATACTGCCCGCAGAGGTCGCCGAGGAACTGCTCGTAGCGGGGATCGCCCGTCCCCAGTACCGCCAGTTGAACGTCGGCGCCGAGCACTTCGCGGATCACGCAGGCGACCAGATCCAGTCCCTTGTGCGCCACCAGACGCGACACCACAATAATAAGAAAGGAATCGGGCGATACGGGCAGTCCCAGCTCCTGTTGCAGACATGCCTTGTTGTATGCCTTCCCCTCAAGGTCGGACGGCGTATAGTGCACCGGAAGCGCGGGATCTGCGGCGGGATCGTACAGGGAAGTATCGATGCCGTTGAGAATGCCTGACAGCTTCCCCTTGTATTTTTCCAGAATGCCGCACAGCCCCTCGGAATACCCCGGCGTGCAGATCTCGCGCGCATAACGCGGACTGACCGTGCTGACACGGTCGGCACACACCACCGCTCCCTTGGTGAGATTCAGATCGCCCCGATACCAAAGATCGCCGCAAAGAGAAGACTCCAAGCCGAAAAGATCGGTGTACAGCTCCTTTGCGTAGACCCCCTGATACTCGATGTTGTGAATGGTGTACAGGGTGCGGATGCCGCCGTATCCCGGGCGATCCCGATAAAACTGGCGGTAATAGATAATGCTGAGCGCACTCTGCCAGTCGTTTGCATGGAGGATATCGGGGAAAAACGGAATGCGCCACAGCATTTCGCACACCGCTCTGCCGAAAAAGGCAAAGCGTTCGCCGTCGTCACAGCAACCGTACAGGGAATCCCTGCCGAAGTAGCGTTCGTTATCCAAAAAATAGAAGGTCACGCCGCCGTGCACCGCTGTATGGACGCCGCAGTATTCCTGCCGCCACGCCACAGGGACGGAAAACTCGCACAGCTTGGTCATTTTCGCACGGTAACGTGCGTCCACGGCACGGTAGAGCGGCATCACCACACGGATATCGGTTTCCCTCGCCCGCAGAGCGCGCGGCAAAGAGGACGCCACCTCCCCCAGTCCGCCGCTGACGGCAAAGGGAACGGCTTCGGGCGTCACATATAAGACCGTAGGGTCGGACATATTTTCCATCAAATCATCATGCCTTTCTCGATATAATACGGGCGAACCTCACAGCCCGAAAGCTCCCTGCCCTCGCGCACCGCCGTGTTTTTATCCGCCACCACACATTGCAGGGACGCGCCCCTGCCCACGACCGCATTTTCAAACAGGACGGAATCCCGCACGCATGCGCCCTCCTCCACCCGCGCGCCGCGGAAGAGGATGCTCCCCTCCACACTGCCGAGTATCGTACAGCCGTCGGCAATGAGACAGTTTTTCGCGCTTCCCGTGGTATATACCGTGGGCGGCGAATTGTGTACCTTGGTGTAAATGGGACGGTCGGCGGCGGAAAACAGCGCGGCGCGGAAATCGGCGTCCCGTAAAAGACGCATCTCCGTACGATAGTATTCCGCAAACGAGCGGATCAATGCGACGGGCGTCTCCACGGCATACGCCCGAATATCCATGTGCCGCACGTTTCTTTGCAGGATGTCGCGGGTAAAGCTGTCGAAATTGTGGGACACGGCATCGGTCAAAAGGGCGCAGAGCAGATTCTTTCCCATAATCCACACATGCATGGACACATCGTGATACCCGTCCAGTTCTTCGGCGGATACCACAATGTCCGTGACCCTGCCCTCACCGTCCGACACCACGATCTGGGTCTGTCGGGCAGTATCGGGAGTCAGACAGACCCGCTTTACCGCCATGGTGATGTCGGCGCCCGACGCCGCATGCGCACGGAGCATCTGTGCCAGATCGAGGTTGGCAACCGTGCCGCAGTCGCTGAGCACCACATAATCCTCGCTCAGCTCGCCGATGGAATGCCGCACCCCCTTCAGCGCCTCCAGGCGGGTGCTGTACAACGAATTGGCGCGGCTTGCATATGCCGTGATATAGGGCGGCAGGATAGTGACCCCGCCCGAGCGGCGCGCCAGATCCCAGTCCTTGCCCGAGCCGATGTGATTCATGAGGGACAAATAATTGTAGTGCGTGATCACGAGAATGTCGGAAATACCCGCATTAACCATGTTGGAAAGCGGAAAATCCACCAGTCGGTAACGGCAGGCAAAAGGGATGGAAGCCATGGTGCGCACACGGGTCAATTCGGTCAGATCACGATCATGGAGATTGGAGAAAATGATTCCGGCGGCTGTCACAGCAGTGCTCCCTCCTTTTCGGTCGCGCTCCCGTCCGACGCAATATGTGCGGCAAGGTACGCGCCGTCAATGACGCACGGCTCCCCGCCGCCCTTGCCGCGCGGCACGCCCTCAAAGGTGTGTGCGGGAATTACGGTGTCCTCGGTCACAACGGCATATTCCACATGCGCACCCTTTCCGATGCGACAGCCGTCAAAGATCACGCAGTCGCGCACCACGGCGCCCTCCTCCACGGTCACACCGTTGAACAGGACGGAATGCTCCACCGTGCCGAAAATCTCACAGCCGTCGCTGACGATCGCATTCCGCAGTACGCCGTCCGCGCCGATGAAGTGTGGCGGATGAGCATAATTGCGCGAAAAAATGCGGAAAGAGGGGTCGTTCACCGAAAAGGCGGGATGCTCCCCCAAAAGATCCATGTTGGCGTTCCAGTAGCTCTCCACGGTGCCCACGTCCCGCCAGTAGCCCGAAAACGGATAGGCGTACACCGACACGCCGCCCGCAAGCATGGCGGGGATCACGTTTTTCCCGAAATCGTTCTTGGAGGCGGCATCGTGCGCGTCCCGCTCCAGCCATTCCTCCAGCACCGCCGTGTTGAACAGGTAAATGCCCATGGAGGCGGTGGTATTTTGGGGATGCGCGGGCTTTTCCTCAAAGGAGATCACCCGTCCTCCGCCGTCGGGCGCGGCATTGAGGATACCGAAGCGGGATGCCTCCCGACGCGGCACCTCGATGGAGGCGATGGTGCAGTCAGCACCGCGCTCCCGATGAAACGCAAGCATCTTCCGATAGTCCATCTTATAAATGTGATCGCCCGACAGGATGAGCACCCACTCGGGGCGGTAGCGACGGATAAAATGGAGGTTTTGATAAATAGCGTTCGCCGTCCCGCGGTACCAGTCGGCGCGACCCTTGCCCTGATACGGCGGAAGGACGGTCAGCCCGCCGCGCTCCCGATCGAGATCCCACGGCTGTCCGTTTCCCATGTACTCGTTGAGCTTAAGGGGCTGGTACTGTGTGAGCACGCCCACGGTGTCGATGCGGGAATGAATGCAGTTGGAGAGGGGAAAATCAATGATGCGGTACTTGCCGCCGAACGGAACGGCGGGCTTTGCGAGATGCGATGTCAGACTGCGCAGGCGGCTCCCCTGCCCGCCCGCAAGCAGCATGGCAATGCAGTCCTTTTTCTGATATCCGGTCATGCGTCGGAATCCTTTCTGTTCTGCCGTGACCCGCACGGCGAGACTGCGGCGCGATTCGCGCCGTTCATGCTCTCCAATTATAACGCGCGCGCCCTGCACAAACCATCGAATTATGGGTCCGCGCGCCAATTTTGTTCGGCACAAAAAGACAAAACCGGCAAAAGCCGGCTTTGCCTTCGTGTTTTTTCGCGTCCGCAGTCACCCCTTCGACCGCTTTTTTGCCGTCGGTTTTTTCCCCGTTTCCCGTTTATGATCCGTTTCGTGTTGTTTTTCCGTTTCGTATTTGCGCCGCGTGGCTTCGCCGCCCCGAAGGTGGCGCTCTGCCTTGTTGCAGTCCAAAAGCCGCTTTGTCTTTTGCGCCAGTACGCGGTCAATTTTCGGCAGCTTCACCGTCACGTCCTTATGTACCGTGGATTTGCTGATTCCGAATTCCTTTGCCGCCGCCCGTATGGTGGTGCGGTTCTGCAAAAGATACTGTGCCAACAGTACACATCGTTCACGGTTTTCTTTGTCCCATGTCAGCAAGTTCATCATCTGCCTTCCGTATTCCGCCTGCGCGCACGGCACCGTGAAGGCCGTTTCGTGCGCTGGTACAAATATATGGCGCGCACCCGCTTTTCATGCTTTTTTGGGGGCATACTTCTTGACAGATGAAGCACAACGTGTTAAAATGTCATTGTATGTCTGCAAAAACAAACCGAATCAAACTGTTTATATTTTAAGGATGATACAACTATGCGAAAGAAAAGCGAACGCCGATATACCCCCATCACCTCCATGCGCCATCTGGGCGAGAAGCTGAAGAAATTCGGAGATAAGACCCTGTATCGGTACTTCGGTGCAAACCGAACCCTGTGTGAAATGACCTTTTCGGATTTTTCCGATATGATCCGTACCGTGTCCGCCGGCTTTTCCGCTCTGGGCTTGCAGGGCAAGCGCATTGCCCTCATCGGGGAGACCTCTCCGGAATGGACGTCCTCCTATATCGGCGGCATTGCGGCAGGCAATGTGATGATCCCGATGGACCGTGAGCTTCAGATCGAGCAGATCGAGGGCTTCCTCGAAAAGGCACAGGCTGACGCCGTGGTCTACGGGCGCGGCTTCCACGAAAAATTCGCGCACGCCATGGAGGGACATCCCACCGTGCGCCATTTCATCCCCATGTCGGACACAGCGGAACGCGCGGGCGATTTCGTCGTCCCGTTTCCGGAGCTCCTCACCGAGGGCAAGCGCACACTGGCACAGGGCTATTGCCCGCCCGAGGTTACGGATACCGACCATCTCTCGGTGCTTCTGTTCACATCCGGAACCACGGGCTCCTCAAAGTGCGTCATGCTGTCCGAAAAGAATGTGTGCTCCGCCATCAACGCCGCCTGCGGCTGTGTGGAATTCTTCCCCGAGGACGTGACGGTCTCCGTGCTCCCCATCCACCACACCTATGAGCTGTGCTGTCACCTTGCCGCCATGAACTACGGCAGTACCGTCGCCATCAACGACAGCCTCAAGCACGTCATCCGCAATTTTGCAAAATTCCAGCCCACCGTTCTGATCTTAGTGCCTCTCTTTGTCACCACCATGTACAAAAAGATATGGGATGAAGCCCGCAAGTCGGGCAAGGACAGGATTCTGGCGGCGGCAATTCAGATCTCCTCCGGTCTTGAAATTCTGGGCATCGACGTGAGCGGACTGCTCTTCCGCGATGTCTTGGCGGCATTCGGCGGCAGGCTGAACCGCATTATTTGCGGCGGCGCTCCCCTGAATCCCGATATCGTCAAAAAATTCGCTGCCTTCCACATTCAGATTTCCGAGGGCTACGGCATCACGGAATGCTCCCCGCTGATTTCGGTCAACCCGTACTATGCGCCGAAAAACGGCTCGGTGGGTCCCACCGTGGTCAGTTGTCAGGCGCGCATCGAGGTGGAAAGTCTGGACGATAAGGGACACCGCATCGGCGAGATCCAGGTCAAGGGCGAGAACGTCATGATGGGCTACTATGAGGATCCCGAGGAAACGAAAAACGCCTTTACCGCCGACGGCTGGTTCCGTACCGGCGACATCGGCTATATGGATGAGGACGGCTATATCTTCATCACCGGACGCAAAAAATCGGTCATCGTTCTGGAAAACGGCAAAAACGTGTTTCCGGAGGAGATCGAGGAATACCTCGAAAAGATCGACCTGATCACCGAGAGCGTGGTGGTGGGCAGACGCACCGAGGACAGCGACACGATCATACTGACTGCCGTGATCTATCCCAATTATGACAAATTCCCGCCGGACACCGACCCGTCCGATATCCAGAAGGCGGTGCGGCATGAGATCAACCAGCTCAACAAGAAGCTGGCGGGCTTCAAGCAGATCCACGCCGTGGAGATCCGCACCACACCCTTTGAAAAGACGACATCTCGCAAGATCAAGCGTCATTTGGTCAAGTAAGCGCCCATACCGCTTGCATTCACAATATGCTTTCGCAAAACGGACGGGCATCCCGTCCGTTTTGCGCATTTTACCGCATCCCCATGATCCCATGTCAGGAGGGCTTTTCCCATGTACCGAATTTTGATGACAGACGACGAAGAAATGATCCGAAAATTAGTGCGAAAATATGCAGAATACGAGGGCTTCACGGTGGACGAAGCATCAAGCGGCATGGCGGCGGTGGAGGCTTGCCGTGCCAACACCTATGACCTCATTGTCATGGACATCATGATGCCCGAGCTGGACGGCTTCTCCGCATGTCGGGAGATCCGCAGTTTTTGCCGCACCCCCATCATCATGCTGTCGGCGCGCGGCGAGGAATACGACAAGATCAACGGCTTTGAGCTTGGAATCGACGACTACGTGGTTAAGCCGTTCTCGCCCAAGGAGCTGATGCTCCGCATCCGCGCCGTCATCGCACGTTCGCGCGGCGCTTCCCAATCCCCCGCCGCCGATGTCTTTGAGCTGGACGGTCTGCGTGTGGATTTCACCGCACGCGTGGTCACGATTGACGGCGTTCGGGCGGACATGACCCCCAAAGAGACCGAACTGCTCTTCTTCTTCGTGCGCAACCGCAACATTGCCCTTTCACGCGAAAAGCTCATCACTGAGGTATGGGGCTACGACTTTTTCGGCGGCGACCGCACGCTCGACACCCACGTGAAGCTCCTGCGCCACACCCTCGGGAAATACGCCGACCACCTTGTGACCCTGCGCGGTGTGGGCTACCGCTTCGACGCGTGAGCGCGGTAAAGCACAGCCGACCCGCACGCGCCCGCCGCCTGCCGTCGGTCCAGCGAAAGATCCTCACGTCCTTCCTGCTCTTCACCCTGATCGCCGTCACCCTGTTCTGGCTTTGCACCGCCGTGTTCCTCGACAACATCTACCGTGCCTTCAAGCGCGGCGAGATCAGATCGGCGTCCGCACAGATCGAGCAAAAGTTGCTTCGGGACAACTGGGAAACTGCGGCGGACGCCGTTGCGGAACGGAACAACTGCTGCGTCATCGTCTATCAGATGTACGGCGATTCGGACGGACTGGAGCTGCTGTCCGCCGAGCATCTGTCCGACTGCGCCATCCACCGCATCGACCGCGTTGGACGCTACGGTCTTTTCCGCACGGCGCGGGATGCGGGCGGCTCCTTCCTTGCCTGCTACCGCTACGACAGCTCCCTCGGTGCCTACCGTATAGAGCAGGACGGCGAAGAAAAGAGCGCGGACACCACGCTGAACCTCATTTCGGCGCGCATCGTGCAGAAGAACGGCAGCATCTATTTCATCCTGCTGAATTCCGCCGTCACACCTGTGAACACTGCCGTCAAGACCATTATGGCACTGCTCGCGGCAATTACCCTGATCCTGCTTCTGCTCTCCGCCCTGCTTGCGTGGGTGCTCTCCCGCCGCATCGCCGCCCCCATGATCCGCATCAGCTACGGCGCCGAGCAGCTTGCCCGCCGCTCCTACGACCTGAAGCTCCGCGAGACGGGCTATCGGGAAGCCGCTCAGCTTGCCGACGTCCTCAACCATGCCGCCGTGGAGCTTTCCAAGGTGGATCGCCTGTGCCGCGAGCTGATCGCCAACATTTCTCACGATCTGCGCACCCCGCTCACCATGATCATCGGCTATGCCGAGGTCATGCGCGACCTGCCCGGCGAAAACAAGCCCGAAAACGTGCAGGTCATCATTGACGAGGCAAACCGTCTCACCTCCCTTGTGAACGACGTGCTCGACCTTTCTAAATTCGAGGCGGGCACCGCCGAGTGCAAAAAGGAGCCGTTTGATCTCACGCAGAGTGTGCAAAACGTCGTCGCGCGCTGTCAAAAGCTCACCGCGTCGCAGGACTACACCCTTTCCTTTACCTTTGTGCAGCATGTGACCGTGATTTCGGACGAGGGCTGTGTCATGCAGGTTCTCTACAACCTCATCGGCAACGCACTGACCCACACCGGCTCCGACCTTTCGGTACAGATCGAGCAAACCGTCATCCCCGACAAAGGTCGCGTGCGCATCAGCGTCACCGACACGGGAGACGGCA
>CABUHM010000018.1:0-14214 GCA_902491355.1 uncultured Eubacteriales bacterium | reverse complement strand
AATAATATCCTTTGCTACGGCGACACCAACGACGCCTATGTTTTGTTTATGATCATCCTTTCCGAAAAAACCGTTGAGATCGCAGGCTCCGCAAAGAAGGTCAGCGTACCCGATAAGATCCTGGCACAGATCCTTTCCACCGACTTTTCCAAGCCCTCGCACGAGCGCATTGCAAAGCAGTTTGAAAAGGACAGCCTGTACGAAGCGCTCGACCTCGGAACCGTATGGCTCAATAAAATGAACAAGACCGCTTAAAGCGGTCTGCTTTTGTTATCCGTTTTCTTGCTTTTCCCTCGCCCCGCGTTGCACCGCTTTATCTCGCGTTGCTTCGCTTTGCCTCGCTTTGCCTCGCTTTGATTTTATCCGCATAGCAGAGATCATACCGCGCCGCAGTTCGTTGTGCGGCGCACCGTTACCGCTCTTTTTTTGAGAAGGAGACCCGAAATGAATCAGACCCGCAAATCCCTTTGCCGCCTTGTGTCCGCCGTTCTTATACTGGCGGCGCTGTGCGTGTGTGCCGCCCCTCTGTCCGCCTTTGCCGACACGGTTCCCGTCACCGGCGTCGATGCGCCGTCAGCGCTTTCGCTGACCGTGGGACAGACCGGCAGACTGAACGCCTCGGTCATACCCGCCGACGCAACCGACACCGCGCTGATATTTTCCTCGTCCGAACCGTCCGTGCTCGAAATTGCGACCGACGGAAGCTACACGGCAAAAAAGGCAGGACAGGCGACCGTCACGGTGAAATCGCATGAGAACGAAGCCGTGACCGCATCGTGCAGGGTCACGGTGACCGCTTCCGCCCAACTGACGGGCATTTCCCTGCGGGAAAGCAGTATTTTGCTCCGCGTGAGGGCGCAGAAGACCCTTGAGGTGCTTCCCTCTCCCGCCGGCGCCGCCCTGCCCGCAGTCACCTATACCTCCGACAACTCCTCCGTGGCGACCGTAACATCGAACGGAACCGTACAGGCGGTATCCGTCGGCACGACGACCGTCACTGCCACCGCAGGCGGCTACAGCGCCTCCTGCACCGTCACCGTAACGGCGGACGATGCCGCCGAGCTGGTTCTGCCGAGCGGTATCGCCACCGTCGCCGTGGGCAGTCGGCACACCCTGAACTATGCCGTCAAGCCGAACGGCGCAAAGATCACGTGGTCGGTATCGGACACCTCGCTGGCAACCGTCGCCGACGGAGTGGTCACGGGCGTCCGTCCCGGGTTTGTCACCGTCACGGCAAAATCGGGCAGTCTGACCGCCGAGGCGTACATCGTTGTGTACGATCCCGCTTCCTCTCAGCCTGCATACATCCGCTTTGCCAAGACCTCTTACAATGTCACCGTCGGCGCGACCGTGCGTCCCGACTATGAAATTTACCCCTCCGGACTTTCCGTCGCCCCCACCTTTGAATCGTCGGATACCAAGATATTCCGCGTGGATTCCCAAGGGAACGTCACGGGCGTGGCGGCAGGCAAGGCGACCCTGACCGTGAAATGCGGCAGTGTATCCGCGCAAACCTCGATCACCGTTGCCGAAGCAGGCTCGGGTCTGGTGCTGGATCGCACACAGGCAAGCCTGTACGTGGGCAACACCTTCACCATTAAAGCAAAATCCCCGGCAGACGCCCGACTTGTCTCCTGCGAATCCTCCAATCAGGAGATCGCACTGGCACGCACCGACGGCGCGGGCGGCGTTTCGGTCACGGGCGTGTCCGCAGGCGTTGTGACCGTCACGGTACGCGATGTAAACGGACGCACGGCGACCTGCACCGTCACCGTAGTCCCCAAGAGCACCGAGGTCACGGGAGTCAAGCTCGACCGCACCACTCTGACCATGAACGTAGGCGACACGGCTGTCCTTGTGGCAACCGTGCTTCCGCAAAACGCTGAGGATCAATCTGTCTCTTTCTCCTCCGAGGATACCTCAATCGTGCGGGTCACCGCAAACGGCAAGCTCACGGCGATCGCACCGGGCACCACGGACGTTATTGCCTATGCAAACGGCTACACCGCCGTCTGCCGCGTCACGGTTGTCGCAGGCGGCATCAGTGACGCTGAGCCGTGGAAGGGCGGAAGCGATACCTCATGGTATCGGGAGGACGCTGGAGAATTCACCATCACAACCCCCGATCAGCTTGCCGGACTTGCAGAGCTTGTCAACGCCGGCAACAGCTTTTCGGAGAAAACCGTGACCCTGGGTGCCGACATCCTGTTCGGCACGGGATCTGAACCGTTTACCCGTATCGGAACCAAGCGATGCCCCTTCTCCGGCACCTTCTCGGGTGACGGACACACGGTCGCGGGGATCATGATCAAGGGCGATGCCGTGGGTCTGTTCGGCTATCTGCAAAATGCGACCGTACATCATCTGACCGTGCAGGGCACGGGCGAAGGCGATAACGGAAGCGGTCTGCTCGCGGGCTACGCCATTTCCTCCACGGTCAGCTGCATTCAAGCCGCGGGTTCTGTCTCGGGCAGAAATTATGTGGGCGGCATCATCGGTTATTCGGAGAAATCCTTCCTTCATTCCCTGACCTTCTCGGGCACGGTATCGGGTATCTTCGGCATCGGCGGCATTGCAGGCTTTGCCGACGCCACGGTACTGTGCAACGCCTCCGCATCCGGTGCGGTCAGCGGTACTTATCGTTGCGGCGGCGCAGTAGGATGTCTCATCGGCTCCGACCTTGAAAATGCCGCGTCCGCTTCCAAGGTGAGCGGCACGAATTATGTCGGCGGACTTGTCGGCTTTGCCTCCTCCTCCAATCTGTCCGTGTGCTGTGCGGGCGGTGAGATCACGGGAAGCGATAAGACGGGCGCCGTTGTCGGCGGCATCGGATCGGACATTTTCGCCGATTCGGTGTGGTATCTCGGCACAGGCTCGGATACCTATTTCCAGAAGGCATCGTCCGCCACGGTTCTGTGCGACAGCCTGAACCGCGCGGTCAATCAGCGCGGGAGCGGACTTCTGACCAAGTGGAGCACCGAAGAGGAGCTTCCCATTCCCGCACCCGCCGAGGATCTCGCTCCCGTACAGGGTACCCTCTCCGGAACGTCATACACCGTTGCCCTCTCGGCAAACGCCACGGGCTTTGCCATAATGGATTATACCCGCCTTTTCCCCGCTCTGTGGAACGGCGAAACGATCCATGAGATCGTTCTCACAGGCGATGTGATCGTCGGCTCGTTCGGCTTTTCGCCCCTGCTCTTCACCCTGCTCAACAACTGCGGACAGACCAATGTCTACACCGTCACCGCAAACGGGGAATTGACCGTGGAGCATCCGCGCGAGGCGAATCCCGTCGCACTGACCGTCCGCATCGGCGAGGTCTCCTATGCGCTGACCTCGGCTGACATTTCGTGGCTGTGCGCAACATATTCCAATGTCGCAGGCGAGACCGACCTTGCAAGCTACTTCTCACTGCACAGCGAAACCAAGTCGGCAGGCTATGCAGGATATGCGGGACACCTGACCTCGTGGTTTCTCTCGGGCAGTACGGGAGATCGCGGCGCATGGTACATCGACTGCTCCGCCGACACGACCTTAAAGCTCGGCGACCATGTGACCGCCGTCATGCTCAAGCCCGACGGCACTTTCACCACTAACACCTACTTCCTCGGCAATTACCAGACGCAGGGCGGCTCCGCTCTGTCCATCCGCATCGAGCCGCAGAGCGCGGAGGGTACTCTGATCCTGTTCCGCGGCGATACGGTTCCCGAGGAGCTGACGCGCGATATGAACGCGAATATTTCCAGTAACCCCACCGTTGACGGAACCGATACCACGGTCATCATTCTCACGGTAGTCGCCGCCGTCATTCTGGCAGGCTCGATCGCCGTGATCACGGTGGTTATGGTTCGTCGACATCGGCGGAGATAACGGAAACCCCGATCCCGTTCGCACCGCATCCCCCCTGTGATCCCGATGTGCGACAGCGCACCGAAAAGGCTTTCGCACCCCCCGTGCGTGAGCCTTTTTCCTTATATTTATCTGTGGGATCCGCATTTTCGCGGTCCGCATTCCGGAAAAACGATATGAGGTGAACAGACATGTTTCACATTTTGGTAGTTGACGACGATAAGAACACCCGCCGCCTCATTCAGGCGGTACTGGAAGCTGAGCATTACACGATCAGCACCGCCGTCAACGGCGAGGACGCGCTCTCGGTCATGGATCGGGAGCATATCGACCTTGTGGTGCTCGACATCATGATGCCCGAAATCGACGGCTATGAGCTGACCAAGATCCTGCGCGAATCCGATGTCGCGCTCCCCATCCTCATGGTATCGGCAAAACAGCTTCCCGAGGATCGTCGTCGGGGCTTTCTGGCGGGCACGGACGACTATATCACCAAGCCCATCGACGAGCAGGAAATGCTCCTGCGCATCAAAGCTCTGCTCCGCCGCGCCAAAATCGCAAGCGAGCACCGCATGGTGATCGGGGATGTGGTCTTGGATTACGATTCCATGACCGTCACGGGACACGGGACCACGCAGGAACTGCCGCAAAAGGAATTTCTGCTCCTGTTCCGTCTGCTCTCCTACCCCGGCAAGATCTTCACCCGCATTCAGCTCATGGACGAGATATGGGGCAGTGACACCGACACCGGCTGGGAGACCGTCACCGTCCACATCGGACGTCTGCGCAAGCGCTTTGAGGGATGGGAGGAATTCGAGATCCAGTCAGTGCGCGGACTGGGCTACAAGGCGGTGAAAAAGGTATGAAGGCAAAAAACGGTTTTCGGGGTCTTACGGGACTGCGCCGTGAGTATTCCCACCGCATTTCCCTGACCCTTCTGTTTGTAGGAACCGTGTTTCTGGTCTTAGTCGCCATGCTTGTCGTGGTGATGGGACTGGCGCTCATCCTGACAAACGTCCTCGGCATACACGCCGAGACGGGACTGGACGACGTTGACACAAACTCGCTCATCGTTGTCATCATCCTCATCAGCCTTGCCGTCGGCATCGCCTTCTCCTTCCTCTTCGGCAGACTGTTCATGAAGCCTGTCAACACCATCATCAACATGATGAACCGCATCGCCTCGGGACATTTCGAGACGCGTCTGGCGTTCCGTTCGGTCATGAGCCGTCATCCCACGGTCGCCGAGCTGACCGACAGCATCAATACCATGGCTTCCGAACTGCAGAACACCGAAATGCTCCGCTCCGACTTCATCAATAATTTTTCCCATGAATTCAAGACCCCCATCGTCTCCATTGCGGGCTTTGCCAAACTGCTCCGCTCCGGCAACCTCTCCCCCGAGGAACAGCAGGAGTACATCGCCATCATCGAGGAAGAATCCAAGCGCCTTTCGGACATGGCGAACAACGTCCTGTACCTTTCCAAGGTGGAAAACCAGACCATACTGACCGACGTGACCCGCTTCAATCTTTCCGAGCAGTTACGGAAGTGCTTCCTGCTTCTTGAGGAAAAATGGGAAAAGAAGGATCTGAACCTGCAGGTGGACTTGGAGGAATACTACATCACGGGAAACGAGGAGCTTCTCAAACAGGTATGGATCAATCTCATTGACAACGCCGTGAAATTCGCGCCCGTCGGTCACACGGTGGGCGTGCGGATCGAGCACCGCGATTTCTGCGCGCATGTATCGGTCTATAACACGGGAAGCACGATATCGCCCGAAAACCGCGACCGCATTTTCCAGAAATTCTATCAGGGAGACACCTCTCACGCCACCGAGGGGAACGGCGTGGGGCTTGCCGTGGTCAAGCGCGTCGCCGAACTGCACGACGGCTGGGTATCGGTGGATTCCGACCCCGACACGCGCACCGTGACCTTCACCGTCCACATCCCGCAGGACGCTTCGGGTTTTATCCAGTAAGGCAGAAAATAATACTTCCTATCACCGACGAACCGAATTTCGGCACGTCGGTGATTTTTTTGTTCAAAGTTTCGTTTCAGTTTAGAATCGGGGAGTACAATGGCACGGAACGGGGCGGATTCTGCCTGTTTTCGTCGAAACGGACGGACAAAAGCCGAAAAAAAATCCGACATCCCGACACATAATAAAAAATTAATTCAGCCGTCACGGCACGGCGGAACGGAGTCACAAATGAAAAAGGTACAAATCATTACCGATTCCTGCTCGGATCTTACCCCTGAGCTGATGGAGCTTTACGGCATCGACTATGCGCCCATGAGCACTGTATTCGAGGGCAAAAACTCCCCCGCACTGCTTAGTTGGACGCCCGAGGAGGTACATGCATTCTACGGCATCATGCGCGACGGCAAACGCATCACGACCACACAGGTTCCCGTGGAGGAATTCGAGAAGATCTTCACGAAATATCTGGATATGGGCTGTGATATCGTCTACATCGCCTGCTCCTCCAAGCAGTCCGGCTCGGTGAACACCGCGCGCGTGGTGGCACAGAAGATGGTGGAATCCTATCCCGATGCAAAGATCAAGTGCATCGACTCCCTCAACGCCTGCATGGGCGAGGGTTTGCTTGCCATTGAGGCATCGAAATTCGCCGCAGACGGCACTAAGACCGCAGATGAGATTGAGGCATATGTCCTTTCCATCCGCAAAAAAGTAAATGAATACGTCACCGTACACTCTCTGGACGCGCTTCGCCGCGCAGGACGAGTCAAGGCATCCGCAGCATTCTTCGGCAATCTGATGGGGGTCAAGCCCATTTTGATCGCCGACGCGGACGGAGTGCAGGCGGCATACAAAAAGGCAAAGGGTCGCGCCAACTCCCTGCGCGAGATCGTTTCCATGCTGCGCGAATCCATTGTGGATCCCGAGGAACAGATCGTGTATCTGACCCATGCGGACTGCTCACAGGAGGAAGTGAAGATGTTAGCCGACCTCATCCGTTCCGAGATCCCCTGCCGCGACGTGTACATCGGCTATATCGGACCGATCATCGGCGCGTCCATCGGACCCGATGCCTTCGGTATCTTTGCTATGGGTAAAGAAGTCACTTTCAAAATCGGAGAGTAAAAAATCATGAACGCCAATACGGTTGACACTGTACAATTCATGGAAATGGTGCGCCTCGGTGCCGCCAATTTGCAGGAGCACGCCAAAGAGATAGACGATCTGAATGTATTCCCGATTCCGGACGGCGACACCGGCAACAATATGCTTCTCACCATTTTAGGCGGTGCGGAAACGGAAGCGGACGGAAGCTCCCCTCTCGGCGAGACCGCCCGCCGCGTTGCGGACGGCATGTTGCATTCCGCGCGGGGTAACTCGGGCGTGATCCTGTCTCAGCTTTTTGACGGCATCGCACAGGGTTTTGCCGGAAAGGATGTCGCCGATATCGCATCCCTCAGCGAAGCCATGCAGTGCGCGGTGCATCAGGCATACCGCTCGGTGGCAGATCCCACCGAGGGTACCATTTTAACGGTCGCCAAGGATGCGGCGGCATTTGCCGCAGAATCGGTCGCCGCATCGAGCGGTGGCGACGCTACCCCGTCCGACTATTTCACGGCATATCTGGAGGAGGCAAGACGGTCGCTTGCACGCACACCCGAGCTTTTGCCCGTGCTGAAAAAGGCGGGTGTGGTGGATTCGGGCGGCGCGGGGCTGATCCGCATCGCCGAGGGCATGAGCGACGCACTGGAAGGAAAGACCTCGAAGCACCGCGCCCTGCTTTCCGCATCATCCCCCTCCGCACCCAAGCTCGACTTAGGTCTCTTCACCGAGGACAGCGTTCTGGAATTCGGCTACTGCACCGAGCTGTTACTGCGGCTTCAGCGCATTAAGACCGACCCCGACACCTTTGATGCGGAGATCATCCGCAATTTCCTGCAAAGCGTGGGCAATTCGGTGGTGTGCGTCAAGAACGGCTCCATGGTCAAGATCCACGTACATACCGAGAACCCCGATCAGGTGCTTGCCTTCTGCCGCAAATACGGCGAATTTCTCACCGTTAAGATCGAGAATATGTCCTTACAGCACAACAACCTTTCAAAAGAAGCGGCAGGCAGTGAAGCCGCAGAGCGCAAGGCCTACGCCACCGTTGCGGTTGCCAGCGGCGAGGGCATTTGCCGTCTGTTCCGCGACCTCGGGTGCGATGCCATCGTCAACGGCGGTCAGAGCATGAACCCGTCCGCACAGGACTTTTTGGAGGCGTTCGACCGTCTGAACGCCGAAACCATCCTCGTGTTCCCCAATAATTCCAACGTCATCTTAGCCGCAAAACAGGCGGCTTCCATGTACCGCGATGCCGATGTCCGCGTGGTGGAGAGCCACAACATCGGACAGGGACACATCGCTCTGCAAATGCTGGACGTCTCCTCGGGCGATACCGATGCCATTCTCGCAGATCTGCGCAAAGCGATGGAAAACGTCATCACCGCAGGCGTCTCCCACTGTGTCCGCGATACGCAGACCGACAACTTCCTGCTCCGCAACGGTGAATTCATCGGCTTTGTGGGCAAGGACATCCTTTCCGCCGACAACGACCGCCGCGATGCGGCATGCATGCTGGTGGACAAGATCGATTTCGCCGATCATGAGATCTGCATTCTGATCGCAGGTCAGGACGCCGTTCCCGAAGAAACCGAGGAGATCAAAGCCTACATTCAGGCAAAGCACCCCTTCTGCGAGGTCTCCCCCGTGGACGGCGGTCAGGAGATCTATTCCTACCTGATGCTTGTGGAATAATACTGTTTTACGGAGGATCGTAACTTGAACATTGCTGTTTTCTTCATTGCCGCCGTATGCTCATATCTGATTGCCGGACTGAATCCGGCAATCATTCTGTCCCGTGCCGTGTATCATCGGGACATCCGCGAGGAAGGAAGCCGCAATCCCGGCTTTACCAACTTCAAGCGCGTGTTCGGCGGAGGACTGGCGTGGGTCGTTTTTGCCCTCGACATCATCAAGAGCGCCCTGCCCGCTATTGTGTTCGGCCGGGCATTTTCCGAAATTCTCGGTGCACGCGAGCTTGGTGTCGCCTTTTCCGGTCTGTTTGCCATGATCGGTCACGCCTACCCCGTATACTACGGCTTCCACGGCGGAAAAGCGTTTCTTGTAGGCATCACGACCGTATGGTTCATCGACTGGGTGGCGGGACTGACGGCGACCGTGGTTCTGGTCGTCATTTTGCTGACGATCCAATACATGTCACTTGCCTCCATGGCTTCCCTGATATGCGGCGGCATCGCGCTGTGCTTTCGGAGCACGGACTCCGTCGTGCTTCTCTTGTATACCCTGTGCGTCCTGTTCTGCATATTCCGCCATCGCGCCAACATTTCGCGCCTGATGCACGGACAGGAAAAGAGGTTTTCCCTGTTCGGAAAATCAAAAGCACAGAACGAAAAATGAGGTACATTGAGCTATGAATAATCCATCGGACAACGCCGTTTATCGGGGCGGGATCGACATCGGCTCTGATCACGGACGATCGGGATCGGATCCTCTTCTCAGATTATGAACGCCACCGTGCGCACACGCAGGAAACCCTTGCCCTTCTTCTGGAGCGGGCGAGGGCTTCCTTGGGTTCGTGCGCACTTCGTCTTTGCATCACAGGCTCGGGCGCGCTCGGGCTGTCCCGTGCGCTGAACATCCGCTTCGTGCAGGAGGTCATTGCGGTCACGGCGGCGCTGAACGCCTACTACCCGCAGACCGACGTCGCCATCGAATTGGGCGGCGAGGATGCCAAGATCATCTATTTCCGCGGTGGACTGGATGAACGCATGAACGGCGTGTGCGCAGGCGGCACCGGCTCTTTTATCGACCAGATGGCATCCCTTCTTCAAACCGATGCCGCAGGGCTGAACGAAGCCGCCGCAGACGCGCACCAGATCTACCCCATTGCCGCACGGTGCGGCGTATTTGCCAAATCGGACATTCAGCCCCTTATCAACGAGGGAGCTTCCCGCAGTGACCTCGCCGCGTCCATCTTCCGCGCCGTGGTCAATCAGACCGTTTCCGGACTTGCCTGCGGCAAGCCCATACGCGGCAAGGTCGCCTTCCTCGGCGGACCTCTGCACTACCTGCCCGAATTGCGCCGCTCGTTCATCGAGGTTCTGCACCTCACGCCCGACTGCGTGATCGCGCCTGAGAATTCCCACCTGTTCGCCGCACTGGGCGCCGCGCTGAACGCATCGGGGGAGCCTGCCGTCTCTATTGACACCCTCTCGGAAAAGCTACGCGCCGGGGTCGCCACCGAAGCCGAGATCAAACGCCTGTCCCCTCTGTTTGCCAATGAGGACGAATATGCCGCATTCTGCCGCCGGCACGAGCGGGCGCATGTCACACGCGGTGATCTTGCCGCGTATCACGGCGATTGCTTTCTCGGCATCGATGCAGGCTCCACCACCACCAAGCTCGCGCTCATCGGCGCGGACGGCGAACTGCTCTTCTCCGACTATCAGAACAACTGCGGCAATCCGGTACATACCGCCATGCGTGCCATGGCGCGTCTGGAGGAAGCCATGCCCGAGGGGGCGCGCATCGTGCGTGCATGCTCCACGGGCTACGGCGAGACCCTTCTGAAATCCGCCTTCTCTCTGGACGAGGGCGAGGTGGAGACCGTTGCGCATGCCGCCGCCGCTTCCTTTTTCGATCCCGAGGTCGATTGCGTCCTGGACATCGGCGGGCAGGATATGAAATGCATCCAGCTCAAAAACGGCACGGTCGACAACGTCATGCTCAATGAGGCATGCTCCTCGGGATGCGGTTCGTTTATCGAGAATTTTGCGTCCTCCCTCGGCTTTTCGGCGCCCGAATTCGCACAACAGGCGGTATTTGCCCGCAATCCCGTGGATCTGGGCACACGCTGTACCGTTTTCATGAATTCCAACGTCAAGCAGGCGCAGAAGGAAGGCGCCGAGGTCGCCGACATTTCCGCCGGACTTGCCTATTCGGTCATCAAAAACGCCCTATTCAAGGTCATCAAGCTGGTCAGCGGCAAGGAGCTGGGTTCGCATATCGTTGTGCAGGGCGGCACGTTCCACAATCAGGCAGTTTTGCGCGCACTGGAGCTGATCGCGCAAACCGAAGTCACATGTCCCGATATCTCGGGCATTATGGGCGCTTTCGGCGCCGCTCTCATCGCACGGAGTCACTATCACGGGCAGAGCACTTCCCTGCTCTCCTTTTCCGAGATCCGCGATCTGACCTATACCACCAAGACCGCACGTTGCGGCGGGTGCGAAAACAATTGCGTTATTACGGTCAATACCTTCGGCAACGGCAGAAAATGCATCACGGGCAACCGTTGCGAAAAGAAATTCGGCGCCGTTTCGGACACCGAAAAGGGCGAAAATCTCTACGTATACAAGCAAAAGCGCCTCTTTGACTATGAGTCGCTTCCGGAGAATCAGGCAAAGCGCGGCACCGTGGGCATCCCGCGTGTGCTCAATCTGTATGAGAATTATCCGTACTGGGCGACGTTCTTCCGCGAGCTTGGCTTCCGCGTGGTGCTCTCCCCCTTTTCCACGCGCAAAATATACGAAATGGGCATGGAATCCATCCCGTCCGAATCGGAATGCTACCCCGCAAAGCTCGCTCACGGTCACGTAGAATGGCTCATTTCCCAGGGGGTTCGCACCATATTCCATCCGTGCGTGTTCTACGAGCGGCAGGAAACGCCGAACGCACAGAACCATTATAACTGTCCCATTGTTTCCTCTTATCCGGAAAATCTGAAAAATAACGTCGAATCGGTTGCAGAGCAAAACGTCCGCTACATCCGTCCGTTCATAGCCTTTACCACCGAAAAAAGTGCCGAGGACCGTCTGGTACGCCTCTGTCGCAAGGAATGGGGCATCCCCGCCTCCGAGGTTCGCCGTGCCGCCCGTCTTGCCGACGCCGAACAGCGGCGCGCAAAGGAGGATATCCGTCGGGAGGGCAAACGCGTGCTGGAAAAGATGGAGGCATCGGGCGGGCGCGGCATCGTGCTTGCCGGCAGACCGTACCACACCGATCCCGAGATCAATCACGGCATTCCCGAATTGATCGCCTCCTACGGACTGCATGTGTTCAGCGAGGATTCCCTCCCCATCGACTTTTCCCCCACGCGCCCCCTGCGCGTTGTGGATCAGTGGGTGTATCATTCCCGCCTGTATAACGCCGCCGAATTTGTGCGAAGGCGCAACGATCTCGAGCTTCTGCAACTCAACTCCTTCGGGTGCGGTCTGGATGCCGTCACCACCGATCAGGCGCGCGAGGGCATGGAAAGCGCAAACAAGCTGTACACCGTTCTGAAGATCGACGAGGTCAGCAATCTCGGTGCCGCGCGCATCCGTATCCGCAGTCTGATTGCCGCCTCCGATATGCGCGCAGAGCAGAATATTCGGGCATGCGAGGCGCCCATGGCATATCAACGGACGCCCTTCACCGCAGAGATGTTCGAGCAGGGCTACACCATTCTTGCACCCAATATGAGTCCCGTTCATTTCGACCTTTTGGAGCCGGTGTTTGCCAAGTATAACTACCATGTGGTCATGCTCAGCGGCGATAAGAAGTCGGTTGACGTCGGCTTGCAGTATGTCAATAATGATGCATGCTATCCCTCCATCGTCATGGTGGGCGCAATGATGGAGGCGATCCTCTCGGGCAAGTATGATACCCACCGTCTGGCACTCCTCATGACCCAAACCGGAGGGTGCTGTCGCGCGTCCAACTACGTCGGATTCATACGCCGCGCACTGGATAAGGCGGGGATGTCCCATATTCCTGTCATCTCCATGAACGCAAACGGCATGGAGACAAACGAGGGTTTCCATATTACGCCCGCCATGCTCATGGACGGTCTGCGCGCCATGGTATTGGGCGACGTCATGATGCGTTGCCTCTATCGGACACGTCCGTATGAGGTCAGACGGGGTTCTGCCAACGAGCTTCATGGAAAATGGCGGAAGCTGTGCATCGATTTCCTGACGGGCAAGGGAAACACCATGTCCTTCGGGAAGCTGTGCCGCGGCATCGTCTCAGATTTCGATCGACTTCCCCTGCATGAGGATATGAAAAAGATCCGCGTGGGGATTGTGGGCGAGGTCTTAGTCAAATTCATGCCCCTTGCCAATAATCACTTGGTCGAGCTTCTGGAGCACGAGGGTGCTGAGGTTGTTGTCCCCGATTTTCTGGACTTTCTTGCCATGTTCGTCTATGACCGCGACTATCGATATCGGTATCTGGGCGCGCCGTATAAGTATTCCCTCATTTCCAAGATCGGCGTGAAGGCGGTCGCCGCACTGCGCCGTCCCGCGGTGCAGGCTCTGCGGAAAAGCAAACGCTTCGGCGAGCCGATGAATATAGACCGGATCGCCGAGCTTGCAAAGCCCTTCCTGTCGGTTGGCAACCAGTACGGCGAAGGCTGGTTCTTGTGCGGCGAAATGGTGGAACTGCTCAATGAGGACGTGCCCAATATCGTCTGCATTCAGCCGTTCGGATGCCTCCCGAACCACGTCATGGGAAAGGGCGTGTTCAAGGCGCTGAAAAATGCGTATCCGCAGGCAAACATCGCCGCCGTGGACTATGACCCGGGCGCGAGCGAGGTCAATCAGCTCAATCGGATCAAGCTCATGCTCTCCGCCGCAGCACTCAAAGACCAAAATAAGTAACCGCCGAACAGGCATGACCGCACCCGCGAAAAACCACGGATGCGAACCATGCCTGTTCCCTTTTTTGCAGGCGGCACAGAAAATATACACACATACCCGATAGCACTCCCGTTCATCGCCTAAAGCATACCGAAGTGCAAAATAATACACCCTCGTTCATCTTTTCTCGAATCACGCCAAGACATAAACCAATGAACACGCTTCGTTGATTTTTGCTTAAAACATTCTAAGGTGCAAAATAATACAGACAGCTTTATTCATCTTTACCCGAATCGTGCCAAGACGCAATCGCAACATACCCCGACCCGTTTTCTTGCCCATGGAACACTCTCACCCGACCCTCACACATGTGTATTTGCCCGCAAAACACACGACCCTTAAAACACACTTCACCGAAAAAAGTTCGGAAAAATACTTGAATTTTCCGCGCAACTATGATATAATACCCAAGTAAGCGGTTGTCCGAGCAAAACGCGACATCCCTTACCGGCAATATCCGGAGAGGTATCGAAGTGGTCATAACGGGGCTGACTCGAAATCTTCTTCGCCAAACGGAAGCCTGACTTCCGAAAAGCCTTTAACCGTGCGGGTTTCGGGCATTCGCCCGTCGCAAACACACCTTGAGTTCTAACAGGAATTCTAATACAACCGAATATTTGCGTTAATCTCGGT